>JAFAHT010000491.1 GCA_019237095.1 Planctomycetaceae bacterium | reverse complement strand
CGGGATTGACAAGCCGGGGTTGCTCAAGGCCATGCAAGGCCACATCCTGGCCGAAGCCGAGCTCGTGGGGACCTACCAGCGACGATGATCCGGAAAGGCCGCAAATCGTGCCCGACGCCAGGACGCATCGTGGGCCCGACCCGCGTGATGGCGAGGCCTTCGGGCCCTCGGCCGTGCCGGCCTTGCGGGGGGCGGTGTCGGACCTCTCATGGCTGCTGGGACGCGGCTATGCGATCGTCTCGGCAGTCAAGCTGGTCGGTGATCGCTGGTCGCTGACGGAGCGTCAGCGGCTGGCGGTGCGACGGGCCGCCTGCTCCGACAACGCCCTCGCGGGCCGGCTGGAGCGGCGCACGGCCGCGGCTGACCTCGACGGCCGCGTTCTGCTCATCGACGGTTTCAACGTCGTGACCACGGTCGAGGCCGCACTTGGAGGGGGCATTGTCCTGGGCTGCCGGGATGGGACCTTTCGAGACATCGCCGGCGTTCACGGCACGTACCGCAAGGTCGCGGAGACCATGCCGGCCCTCGAGCTCATCGGCGCGAGGCTCTTGCAACTGGAGGTAAGCCAGGCAGGTTGGTTGTTCGATCGCCCGGTCTCCAACAGCGGGCGGATCCAGGCGATGCTTCGGGATGCCGCAAAGGCCTCAGGCTGGGCCTGGACCGTGGAGCTGGTTGATGATCCCGACCCGGTGCTCAGGAATTCCGAAGACATCGTCGCCACGGCCGACAGCGCGATCCTCGATCACTGCCAGCGCTGGTTCAACCTCGCACGAGATGTGATCGAGGCGAGGTGCCCGGCCGCCACGATCATCGATCTGGCGAGCTGAAGATCGTTGATCGCGGTTCATTTCAGGATGGACGCCGGCGACGCTGGAAGAAAGCGGCAATGGCATGCTGCGTGATGGGACGCACCCCCAGCTCCGCGCACCGCTCGACGGCGGCGGCGCTGGCTGCCTCCGGCCCCTGGGTCAGATCGGTTTCGATGAGCTGCATGATCTCCTGCTGGGCCTCGGGAAACTCGGCGGGCTGCTCCTCCGCCTTGGCCGCGGCGAACTCCAGCTCGTCATTCCAGGTTGCCCGGTCCAGCGGACGGCCTGGCCGCGGCTCCCGCTGGAGGATCTCCGCGATCCGGTCCTGCTCGTCCTGGGAGACCAGTCGATCGACGAGCCCCTGCGACTTGGCCTGCAGAAAGCCGATCGGATTGCCGGTCAGCAGCAGGTTCAGAGCATCCCTGGGGGCGAGAAGCCGGGTGAGCCTCACGATGGCTCCCCATGCCGGTAAGATGCCCAGTTGCACCTCTGGACTACCGATCTGAAGGGGAGCACTCGAGGCCAGCGCAGCCCGACAGCGGCACGCCAGCGCCAGTTCCAGGCCGCCTCCCAGGCAGACTCCGTGTACGATGGCGGCGGTCGGCACATTGAGCCGCGCCAGCCGGTCGAGCACCGCCAGGCCGCGTCGAAAGTAGGCCGCAAGCTCGCTGGCCGACGTGCATCCCTGGATCGTCTTGAGATCGGCCCCCGCGCAGAACCCTGCCGGCTTGGCGCTGCGGATCAGGACACCGCGAATCGACGAATCGCCTTCGATCTCCGCAAGGCGTTGGTCCAGCTCGTCAAAGGCGACGGCGTCCAGCACGTTCTGCGACCGACCGGGACAGTCGAACCAGAGGGTCGTCACGTCGCCGGAGCTCGTCTCCGAACGCCAGGTTGTCTGGCTCTGTCCATCGCTCATGGTTTTTGCCTCGGAAGAGGATTATGATCACGGCAGGGAATCAATCCCGCGAATCGCCTGGGAGCTCATCCGATGGCCGTCACAACGCGGCAGATCACCAGCAACATCCTTGGACTCATCGGCGCGGCGGTCGGAGGAGTTCTGGGATATTACATTTTCCTGTGGCTTATCCACCAGGGGTTTTATGGTCTGATGATACCCGGAGCACTGCTGGGCCTGGGCTGCAGTCTGCTCAGCGAGCATCGATCGCAGATCCGCGGAGTGCTCTGCGGCGTTGCGGGTCTGGTTCTCGGTATGTACTCTGAGTGGCATTTCGAGTGGTTCAAGCCAGACGACAGCTTTGCCTATCTTGCCACTCACATACATCAAAAAGGACTCGCAACGCTTCTTATGCTGGCTCTCGGCGCTTTCTTTGCGTACTGGCTGGGAAAGGACGCGGGACAGCGCCAGGTGCCCGGCCTGTGGAGACCGTCGAGCCGCATCGATCCGCGGAATCCTCCGCCCTCGAGCTGACACACCAATCCTAAAGGAGCCCTGAATGTCGACCCTTTCCCCCGATCGGGCCTCGCCTCGACCTGGTGACGAAGATGAGGCCCTGACCACCCAGCAGATACAGCAGGCCGAGGAGTTGCTCTTCTCCGAACCGCCGCGGGAAGGTTTTGCGAAAGCTCTGTTCCGGGGCGAATTCCGCGGAGACATCGTCTTCCCTTATCCCCAGTTGCCCGCGTCCCAGCGAGAGACCGTCGAGAATGCCGTCGCGGCCGTGCGCGTTTTCACTCACTCGCACATCGACCCCGCGGCGATCGACCGCGATGCCGATATTCCCCGGTCGGTGATCGAAGGCCTTGGCGAGCTGGGCGTGCTGGGGATGACCGCGCCAGTCGAGTACGGAGGAAAAGGCTTCTCCCAGCAGGCCTACTGCCGGATCATGGAAGTCATCGGCGGCCATTGCCCCTCGACGGCCGTGTTCGTCAACGCCCATCACTCGATCGGCATCCGGGCGCTCCTGCTCTTCGGCACGGCCGAGCAGAAGGCGCGCTGGCTGCCGCCCCTGACCCGGGGCGAGAAGCTGGCGGCGTTCGCCCTGACCGAGGAGCAGGCCGGCTCTGACGCATCCAACGTGCAAACGACGGCGACCCCCAGCGACGACGGTCGGACTTATGTGCTCAACGGAACCAAGCGCTACATCACTAACGCGGCGATTGCCGACGTCCTGACCGTGATGGCCCGGACCCCCGATCGCGCTGGGGGTGAATCAAAGATCACCGCCTTCCTTGTCACTCCCGACCTGTCGGGATTCGAGATTGTCGAACCGCGGATGGCAAAGTGCGGGATCCGGGGCACGGCGCAGGCGAAGCTGGCTTTCCACGACATGCCGGTTCCTGCCACGAACATCCTTGGACCCGTGGGCAAGGGGCTCAAGGTCGGGCTTACCGTGCTCGATTTCGGCCGTACGACCTTCGGCGCGAGCTGCACGGGCATGGCCAAGTTCTGCCTGGCCGCCGCCACTCGCCACGCCGCGGAGCGCCGGCAGTTCGGCCGGCCGCTGGCCGATCTCGAGCTGGTCAAGAAGAAGCTGGCGTTCCTGGCCGCAACGACCTATGCCATGGAGGCGACGACTTACGAGACGGCGGCCCTGATCGACCGCGGCAGCGAGGACTACATGCTCGAAACCGCGATCCTCAAGGTTTTCTCCACCGACGCACTCTGGCAAGGGGTTTACGAGACGCTCCAAGTCCACGGCGGCCAGGGCTACTTCACCGATGAACCTTACGAGCGGATGATGCGAGATGCACGCATCAACACGATCGGCGAAGGGGCCAACGAGGTTTTGCTGGCCTTCATCGCCGTCGTGGGTATGCGCGACGTTGGCCTGGGTCTAAAATCGACCCTCGAGGGGCTGAAGAGCCCTCGTTCGTTCCTACCCACCCTCTGGTCGTTCAGCCGGGAGCACATGGGGCGAATGATTCGCACGCCAGTCGTGCCCGTGTCCACTCCGACGCTGCGGCCGCTGGCCGATTCACTGGCTCGCCAGGTCGCGCGGTTCGCCCGGTCTGTCGAGCGCGTCTTGATGACGCATCGCGAGGCTGTGCTCAGGCGGCAGCTCGTCCTGGAACGGATCGCCAACGCGGCAATCGCGCTGGTCACGGCCTCTTGCACCCTGGCCCGGCTCGACGCCCAGCTCGTCGCGAAGTCGGCAGTCCCCGGCGACCGCGAGGCCGCCGAACTCTACCTTCACATGGCTTTTCGCCGGTGCGACGAATCGTTCCGCGGTCTGAGCCACAACGACGACCCCGCCACCCTCGCGGCCGCCGATGCGGCATTGCGGCGGTTCTCTTGAGATTTCATATAGAAAAACATGATCGTCAAACGGCTGCTTGGGGCTGCCCTCACACTTCTTTGGACCATGAGCCCGGCAAACTCTCGAGGAGAGGATGCCCCGCCGGTGTTTCATTATCCCGAGGCGCCGCGAGCAAGTACCGCGGAGGGCTATCATGGGGTCAAGGTTGCCGATCCGTATCGCCCGCTGGAAGACCCCGACGCCACGGCGACGCGTGCCTGGGTCGAGGCGGAAAACAAGATCACCTTCGGGTTTCTGGAAGGGATTCGCCAGCGGCCCGCGATCCGGGCTCGCCTGACCGCCCTCTGGGACTACGAGAAGTACAGTCCCCCGGAGATCGAAGGTGGAGTTTACTTCTTCACGTACAACACGGGTCTGCAAAACCAAGGTGTGCTCTACGTGGCCGGCTCGCCCGATGCTCGCCCCAGACCGCTGCTGGACCCCAATGCGCTATCGCGGGACGGTACGGTCGCCCTTGCCGGAACCAAGGTGAGCGACGACGGCAAACTGCTGGCTTACGGGACCGCCGCCGCGGGGTCGGACTGGAACGAATGGAAAGTCCGCGACGTGGCCACCGGCCAGGACCGCAGCGACCACCTGAAGTGGATCAAGTTCTCTTCGGCCGAGTGGACCCCTGACGGCAAGGGCTTCTTTTACGGCCGGTTTCCCGAACCCCGGCCAGGTGACGACCTCAAGGCGGCGAACTATTACCAGAAGGTGTCCTACCACCGGCTCGGCACGCCGCAGGCCGCCGACACCCTCGTCTGGGAAGATCGCGAGCACAAGGACTGGCGGGCCTCGCCCACTGTCACCGACGACGGCAAGTACCTGATACTCACGCTGGGGAAAGGAACCGACGCGAAGTACCGGATCCTCTACCGGCCTCTCGACCAACCGACGCAAGATCCCGTTCATCTCGTGGGCGAGTTCGAGGCTGAATACCAGTTCATCGACAACGATGGCCCGGTCTTCTGGTTCAAGACCAACAAGAACGCCCCGAGGGGCAAGCTCGTTGCGATCGACACCCGCTTGCCGCATCCTGAACATTGGGTCGAGCTGATCCCCGAGGCTGCTGAGACGCTCGAGAGCCTGGACCTCGTGGGCGACCATTTCCTGGCCGTTTACCTGAAAGACGCGCACAGCGTGGTTCGCGTCTTCGATGTTCACGGCAAGCACGTCCGCGACGTCAATCTGCCCGGCCTCGGCACGGCCGCCGGATTCCACGGCAAGCGGAAAGACGGGGAGACCTTCTACGCATTCACCGCGTTTACGTACCCGGCGGCCATTTACCGTTACCAGGTCGCCAGCGGGAAGAGCAAGCTCTGGCGGCGGCCGACCTTGAAATTCGATCCCGAGAACTATGGGACGGTTCAGGTTTTCTACAACAGCAAGGATGGGACCAGAATCCCGATGTTCCTGAGCCACAAGAAGGGGCTCCGGCGCGACGGCACCAATCCTACCCTGCTCTGGGGCTATGGCGGCTTCAACATCCCCGTCCAACCGAGCTTCAAACCGGTGGATCTGGCCTGGATGGAGATGGGTGGAATCTACGCAGTCGCCAACCTCCGCGGAGGCGGCGAGTACGGCGAGCAGTGGCACCAGTCCGGGACCCGTGCCAACAAGCAGAACGTCTTCAACGACTTTATCGCCGCAGCCGAGTGGTTGATCGCCGAGAAATTCACGACCAGGAACAAGCTCGCCATCCAGGGACGATCGAACGGTGGACTGCTCGTCGGCGCCTGCATGACTCAGCGCCCCGACCTTTACGGGGCCTGCTTGCCGGGCGTCGGGGTGATGGACATGCTCCGGTTCCACAAGTTCACAATCGGCTGGGCCTGGGTCGATGATTATGGTTCATCCGAGCACCCCGAGCAGTTCAAATCCCTCTTCGCCTACAGCCCGCTGCACAAGATCAAATCGGGAACATGCTATCCCCCGACGCTGATCACCACGGCCGACCATGACGACCGGGTTGTGCCGGCGCACAGCTTCAAGTTCGCGGCTGCCCTTCAAGCCGCCCAGTCGTGCGACAACCCGGTGCTGATCCGGATCGAAACCCGAGCCGGCCACGGCGCCGGCAAGCCGACCGCCAAGCAGATCGAGGAAGCCGCCGATGAGCTGGCGTTCCTGGTCAAGGTGCTGAAGATCGAGGACGCGGTTCCGGCTCCCTGATTCCCGCCGGATGAGGACTGTACTTGACCTACTTCGGATCAAGGTTCTCCTTCAGCTCCCCGGGAGTCACCTGACTTTCGACGCCGGCCGCGGGCACGTCCAGTCCGGCCGTCCAGAGGATGGCGTTCAAGACGAGCTTGCGGAAATTGGGGTCGCCCCAGTTCTTGTGGAAGTGGCCGCCGGTGAAGCCGAACCCGCGGCCGCCGTCGGGACGCTCAACGACCCAGGCTAGCACTTCATCGCGGCCCTTGGCCTCGAGGATGTGCTTGTACGGGCCGCGGGGCGCGGCCGAGACGCCCTGCCGCGTGTGGTCGTCGGGCTTGGTCACGATGATTGGCGTGACGCCTTTCATCTCGGGACGAAAGCGCATGTTGAAATACCACTCGTCGCCGATGGTGAAGGGCTTCACCCCCGAGGTGATCGGGTGTTTTGGCAGCGCTCTGATTTCGGCCTTCCAGTGCGGGTTCGTCGAGTAGCCCGTCTCGTAATAGCCGCCCAGCCAGTCCAGGAACTTGTCGCCAGGCTCTCCCTTGGGCACCTCGACGGCGTAGTGCAGACACGCCAGGCCGACACCCTTGTCCATGAGTTTCTGGAGCTTGGCAAGATGATCACCCTGGATCATCGGATGGCCGCCGCCGCCATCCATAAAGAAGATCAGGGCCTTGGCCCCGTCGAAGACCGATTCGTCCTTCGGCCAGCCGCCGGTGACCACCACGGGCTCGATGCCGGGCACCTGGGCCAGGCACTTGCAGAGCAGCTTGCAGCCGGCGTTGAACTCATGTTCGCCGGGTCCGTGACTGGGATGGCCGGCGATCAGGACGATCTTCGTCGTATCGGCAGCGCGGGCCGCGACGGCGTAGGTTGCAGTTGCCAGCCAGAGGGCGATGAGGCCGGCGAGCAGGTTCTTGATCATGAAATGAAACCCCCGTTGAGTTCAGTTGACCGGCGGGTGCCGTTTCCCCTCTGCCGGACCGGAGAAAGAAGCCAACCATGCAGGGCAGGATTCATCGTGCCCCCTGTTCTGGAGGCATGACGAGTCCTGCCCTGCGATTCGATCGTGTTCACGGGGGATTCCCGTCCTCTTTTGCCGCACGACTTTCAGATCAGCTCGGTTACGCCCGGCCTGGGAAGCGGGGGCTCTTGCATGGAGCCTTTCATATCCAGGTGCTTGGGAAACGTGTCGAGCTTCGAGTTGAGAGCCTGCTCCCAGGTGAGGGCCTTGCCGGTGTAAGCCGACGTCCGGCCCATGATCGCCACCAGCGTGCTCTCGGCCACCTGCTTGAGCTCGTTGGTCGGCTTGCCCGAGACGATGCTCTCGAGCAGGTCGATGTGCTCCTGGACGTAGGGGTTGATCCCTCGAGCCCGGACGCGAGCATTCGACTTGCCGGTGAACCGGAAGCCGCCACTGTGGAACTGTCCGTTCGTCCCGATGAAGGAGTCCGAGACGTTGTTATCGCTGCCCTCGACCTGACGGCACATGCTCATGACGTGGACGTCGTTGGGGAACTCGTAGTCGACCGCGAAGTGATCGTAGCTCTGACCCCGTTCGGGCTCGCTGGGCCCCTGTCGGCCCCCCATGCCCAGGGCGCGGACCGGCGGAGCGCCCAGGACCCAGCACGCCACGTCGAGGTTGTGAACGTGCTGCTCGACGATGTGGTCGCCGCAGAGCCAGACGAAGTGGTACCAGTTGCGGAGCTGGTACTCGGTGTCACTCCAGTTCGGCCGGCGCTTGGTAGCCCAGATGGCCCCTCCGTTCCAGTAAACGCGGCCCGAGGTGACCTCGCCGATCGCCCCCTCGTGAATGCGCTTGATGCCCTCGATGTAGGGGGCGTCGTGACGGCGCTGGGTTCCGGCGACGACGGCCAGTTTCTTGCTCTTGGCCTCCTTGTAGGCGGCCAGCACCTTGCGGATGCCGGTGGGGTCAACGCCAACGGGTTTCTCGGTGAAAAGGTTCTTGCCGGCCTTGATGACCGCTTCGATGTGCAGGGGCCGGAAGCCCGGAGGCGTCGCCAGCATCACCAGGTCGCAGCAGTCGATCACCTTCTGGTAGGCGTCGAAGCCGACAAAGCAGCGGTCGTCGGAGACGTCGAACTTGTCCTTGCCGTGCGGGGAGTTCCGAATCGAATCGCGACAGTCCCGCAGACGATCCTGGAACACATCGGCCAGCGCGTGGATCTTGATGTTGTAGGTGGTGCCCGACGCCTCGCAGATGTTGTCGGCCGCGCCCGTGCCGCGGCCGCCACAGCCGATCAGGCCGACCTTGATCGTGTCATTGCCCTTGGCATGGGCGTTGGGCAGGAAGGCAAGGCTGGCCGCCGTCGCGGTCGATGCCTTGAGAAAATCACGACGGCTGGGGGAGCTGGTGGATTCGGTCATGGGGTCATTCTCCGGGGTGAAGAAGCGGGCCCATCGGATCTGCACGATGCCCTCGGAAGGGGCCCGAGGAAGGCGAACGACGCGACGGCGGACAAGCCTCGATTGCTGGGAGGTTACACGGCAGACGTTGCAAGCGGTGATTGAGCGGCATCTCCGGTCGCACGTGGTCGAATCGAATCAGCGTGTCGTCTTGCCCTTGACGACCTGAGACTTCAGACCCTTGAGATTCTCTTGCTCGCTCAGGGGCCGGACAATCCGGAAGCCAACAAAAGTTGCGTCCGTGTGCCACCAGATGCTCTTGGGCCGCTGGGGGTCCTGGACGCTCCACCCGGGGTTCGACGCTTTCCGCGCGGCACTGCGAAGCCGATCAGCGTCGTCATCCCACGAGCCGCCGCGGGCCACGCAAGGATACTCCTTGGCATCGGGCAGAACGACCGGGCCGGCCGCGGGCGCGTTTGTCGCGGCGAACGTCTTGTAAAAGTCGGGCACGTAGTGGTCCAGACACCATTCCGCGACGTTGCCGTGGATGTCGTAAAGTCCCCAGGGGTTGGGCTTCTTCTTGCCGATCGGCTGCGGTTTCTCGGCGTTCTCGACATACCATGCGTAATCACCGAGCTGACCAGGATCGTCACCATAGAAATAAGCGGACTTGGTTCCCGCGCGGCACGCATACTCCCATTCGGCCTCAGTGGGCAGGCGGTAGGTCTTGCCCGTCTTGGCAGACAGCCAGCGGGTGTACTCCATCGCGGCGTGATGCGTGACGCAGATCACCGGCTGTCCCTTGCGGCCAAAGCCGAACGTCTCGTCAGCGTAGGGAGGAGTGGGGCGGGTGACTGCGTCGGCCTTCTTCTCGCTCTCAGGCTGGCCGGCGGGGTCAACGCCCTCGCGCTTCTTCTTCTTCAGGTCCAGAGAGAAGGCGAACTGGTCGTATTCGTCCCAGGTCACCTCGTGCTTGCCCATCCAGAACGAGGCGATCTTGACCGCGTGCTGGGGGCCTTCGTCCGCGTTCCGCTTGGCCTCGTCGGCGGGAGAGCCCATCACGAATTCACCGCCAGGTATGGGCACCATCGCGAACTTGACGTCGGTGCCCGCAACGGTCTCGACGTACGGCTTCATTTCCGAGGCCGAGGCCGGGGGCGGCGAAGGCTCTTGTGGCGCGGCCGCGACAAACTTGGCAAACCCCAGGGCCAGCACCGCGACGCCGGCGAAACGACAGGCGTGCGACAATCGGCTCACGTTTGGTATGCTCCACGGATCGGGTCGATTTCAGGTTGTTTGTCGGTCTTGAGTTTCAAGACTTCAACGTTCGTGGGGGATCCATGTTCGCATCGTTGCTGGGCGCCTGGTTCGGTCTCGCGACTCTGGCCGGGGCCGCAACGAATTCGGATTCGGCGGGAAAACTGTCGCGGTTCGAGTTCGTCGAAACGCACATGGGAAGTTCCTTCAAAGTTCTTTTATACGCCACCGACGCGACGACTGCCAGGCGCGCCTCCCGCCTGGCCTTTGGTCGAATCGCCGCGCTCGACGCCACCCTCAGCGACTACCAGCCCGAAAGCGAGCTTTCCCGGCTCTCTCTCACGGCCGGCGGCCCAGCCGTTGCCGTCAGCGCGGACCTGTTCGACATCCTCGAGCGGTCCAAGCAGTTTCACGCCAGAACCGAAGGCGTCTTCGACGTGACCATCGCCCCGGTTGGCCGGCTCTGGCGGCGGGCCCGGCGAGACCGCAAGCTGCCCGAGCCGCAAAAGCTCGCCGAGGCCCGCGCCTTGGTTGGCTCGGACAAGCTGCTCCTGGACTCGAGAAAACGGACCGTCCAGCTCACCAGGCCGGGCATGCGGCTCGACGTCGGCGGCATCGCCAAGGGGTATGCCTCCCAGGCCGCCATCGACGTGCTTCGGTCGCAGGGAATCACCCGCGCCCTGGTCGGTGGAGCAGGCGATATCGTGGTCGCCGACCCACCGCCGGACGTGGCCGGCTGGACCATTGCCATCGCCGGCTTGAACCCCTCGGAAGCCGACCCCGAGACCTTCATCCTGCTCAAGAACGCCGCAATCTCGACCTCCGGCGACGCCGAGCGGTTCGTGATCATCGACGGCCATCGCTACTCCCACATCATCAACCCTGTCACCGGAATGGGCGTCGAGGACCGCGCCAGCGTGACCGTGGTCGCCGCCGACGGCGGCACCGCCGACGCACTGGAAACCTCCGTCTACCTGCTCGGCCCGGAGCGGGGATTGAAGCTGATCGAGGCCATGCCGGAGACCGCGGCCCTCTACGTGCGCTCCACGCCCGACGGGATCCGGACGTTCGAGTCGTCCCGGTTCAAGCAACTTCCCCGTACCAAACCCAAACCACTCATCGGCCGACCGGCCGCAGAGACCCCGACCCGGGGCTCCCGCCCTTGCTAGTTCAAGCCGGATGCTCGAGCGCGCGGCATCGGCCGCCATGCGCTCAAAGGAAGTTCCACCATCCCCTCCGCCATGAACTGATGATAGGCCGTTGGGCTGAGGGTTTGCGGAATCTGGCCGACCTTGATTCGATCCGCCGCCGCGCATGCTGGGCTGCCGCTCCAGTTGTATAATTCTGCGCGGCTGCAATAGGCCGGCGCATAGTTCGGCCGGAGTCTGATCGCCGTGTCGAAATCGAGTGCTGCCCGGGTCATGTTTCCCTGGAGCCCGTAGGCGATCCCGCGGTTGTATCGAATCAGGGAGTCTCGCGGGCTGAGCCGGATGGCTGCCGTGCAGTCTGCGACGGCACTCTGAGGCTGGCCCAGCATTGCGTAAGCCACCCCTCTGTTATTCAAAACGATCGGGTCTCCGGGCGCGATTTCCAGCGCGCGCGAGAATGCGCCAATGGCCTCGGCCGGCTTGCCGCCGGCCAGCAGCCGATGCCCTTGTGCGCGGTATGCCAGCGAGGGATTGGCGTGAACGATTAATGTGATCGGCTGCTCGGTCTGTTGTGAGCCGCGTCGCGCGGTCACCCGTAGGGGCAGCTCCACGGCTCGTGCCTCGATTTCGGCCCGGACACATGCCACCGAGCGGTTGACTCGAGCGGGGATTATGACGGGGGACGACATGACACCTTGGGGCAAGCCTTCCAACTCAACAAAGACTGGGCCTTCGGCCCCGCCCCGGTCGGCCGTGATCGGCACGTCTTTACTCCAGCCGGCCTGGATCTCGATCGTATCGGGCAGGACAATCCGAAGCGGTGCCGTGGCCGATTGCTGGCGATCCGGAACCAAAGAAAGAGCCGCCGGCGGTGGGGACTGCGCGGCCGGCGGTCTTGGGACCGCTCGGGCGTGCGCAGCACTCACCACCTGCAAAGCTCGCACCGCCTGAGCTCGCAGTTTCCCGATCGCCATTGTCACAAGCCGTATCAGTCGCAATGACCGCGCCTTCAGTTCTGGCGATCTGCCGTAGACCAGACCACCCGAGCGAAGTTCAAGACCGGCCTCTGTATCGGTTTCTTCGGCCGACTCATCCAGAACAGGGATCGCTTGATCGGGACGACAAGCCCGTGCGGCGGATGTATGCAAATTAGGTCCAGCGGCAGCGAAGATCGGATCCAGTGGGGGCGGAGCGTTCGACAGAATTGACGCGGGTGGATCGAGCGAGCTGACCTCTCCGGCTGCCGGTTGATCGCGGTGGGTTGAACCGGGCGCGATCACCTGACCATTGAAGCGCATCACCGCAAGTCCCTTCGTCGGAACTTCGCGAGCCAGCATTGCCCATCGAGCCAGCATTGCCCATGAACCCACTCCGAGGAGGATCAGAAACCCAATCGAACCACGGAAAAGTGTTGATCTCAAATGCGGCCGAGCCCGCTCGGGCCGATCCGCGGGTACGACCACGGTCCCGGATTGGGATTGGTGAGATATCGAAGTCGCGACGGGGGTGTTGGCCAAAGAACCGAGTTGGTAGGAACTTCGATCGTCCGCGGCCGACGAGTTGATCACGTTACCGGTGGAAGTCACCGAAGAGCTGTCGCCGGAGAGCACCGCCTGCTGATACCAAGCCGTCGCATGTTCGTTCTTGTCTCGGTCGTCGTCGGCTGGGATCGTCTCGGGAGATCCCGCATCGAGACATGAGCAGAGGGCCTCGATGAACCGACGGCAATTCGGCCAGCGCTCGGCGGCGTCCTTGTTCAGAGCCCGGTGCACGATGGGCTGCTCGGGCACCGGCAGCATCGAGAGATCGGGCGGCTCAAAGAGGTGCCCGTACATGACACTGGCGGGAGGGCCGACGAACGGCAGCCGCCCGCCCCGGAGCACACAGTAGGTCACCGCCAATGAATACTGGTCGGAATGATTGCTGACCTGTCGCCGAAACTTCTCGGGCGCCGCGTACGGGTAGGTTAGTCCGTCCTGACTTCGGATCTTCTCGCACTGGTCGTACAGGCAAGACAGGCCGAAGTCGGCCACCTTGACTCCTCCTCCCAGGAGCATGATGTTCTGCGGCTTGATGTCACCATGGTGAATCGCGACATGGAGCTTGCCGTCGAGCTCGTGCCTGGGTTCATGGAGGAAGTCGACCAGCTTGGCGACCTCACCCATGATGGCCAGTAGCTCGGAGAAGGGGATTCCGGCGAGGCGTTCGGCCGAGCGCCGGTTCAAGTGATCCCAGAGCGAGCATTCGGCGAGCTCCATGCCGATGATCAGGAGGTCGTCCGTCGTCCAGGCACCGAAGTACGCCAGGAGATTGGGATGGCGAACCGCGCGTAAAATTCGCAGGTTGTCAAGTTCTCGGTCTCCAAGCTTGCATGAAAGACGAACCAGCTTGAGCGCGACTGGAAGTCCGCCTGGACCCTCGGCACACCAGACCTCGCCCGCGCCGCCCATCCCTAGCCGCTCGACAAGACGATAGCCCGGCACAGGCTCCGCCCCCGCCCCACCCAAACTCCAAGTAGCCAGCACGCTCGATGCCATGGTCGACCTCCATGATGCCTCGGCCGCTGATCGCAGCAAAGATCAAGACCACACTCACGAAACGATACAGGTAACCAAGCAAAGTCTCAAATCGTCGTGCAAACCGCCTGTTGATTCGATGAGTTTCAGTCTACTCGCTGTCACAAGTCCGCCGCAAGCTGAGGCATCATATGTTGGCTAATCTTAATCTCCCAAGGTCTTGCCTGGATCTCCGACACAAGTTACATCGAGAGGACGTGGTAAGTATGGTGCTGGGAGAGAAAACGGGACGTCACTGATTTCGGTGGCTCGCTCGGGTCCGTTGAACGCTCGGCGCGGCTTGACGCCTAGGTCGAACACGCCGAAGGAGCACGCGGCAATTCACCCCGGGGGCCCCAGGGGGACATAGTGGGGCCCCAGGGGGAGATATAGGGCCCTTTGGGGACATAGTGAATTGCCCTCATAGAGTGGGGGGAATAAGAAGACACAGACAGATTACCCATTTGGCGAGGAACACTTTCACGATTCACTATGTCCCCCTGGGCTTCCCTGATCCTTGAATCATTTCGGTTCTGGAGTTGTCGATCTACCATCTATCTTGCTGAGTATGTTCAACGCCCTCTGATAAGATTCCAGGGGAGTCCTTGTCTGAATGGCCTGCGTGAGCGATTCCATATCTGCTTTGCCAATCCCACGAGAGCTACCCGCGGGTAGCGTCATCATCGCGCCCTTATTTTCTTTCGAGGCGATGAACAATTCGGCGGTCTGAGCCGTCGCAAGTGCCGTTCCATGATTGAATTGCTTATCGGCCTCAGTGGTCATCCAGCGACCACCCGAGAACCCGACGAGGATAGCGCCAGCCAAGGCGGCCAAAGTCAACTGAGCGGAGGAGGATGTACCATCCTGCGGCTGACCCTGACCTCCTTTCACAACAGCCAGGTTTGAAAACGGCCCGTAGAGGCCATAGGAGATGAAAGCCGCGATGCCGCCGATAAATGCGCTCCCTACGAATCCGGGGGCTAGAACATGCGATCCGGCAACGAGCTCGAAATGAGGCAAGACGAATCCCGTCCCACTCAAGAGGGCGTTAGCAAGGCCACCGAGAGCTCCTGCGGCGGCTACGGCTAGAAGGATTTTCCACATCGAGTTCTCCCAAGTTTCGGCGTTTGTTGAGGCTAGGAATGTCGCACGGATAATCATCTAGAC
>JAFAHT010000559.1 GCA_019237095.1 Planctomycetaceae bacterium | reverse complement strand
TTGTCTTTGTATCGGCGGACTGTCTTGCGGATGTACATGGTCACTATAGATGCCAGAACATCCACTGAAATTCAAGGTGAGCGACGTTGGAATTAGTCACTATTTTGGAAATCTCGTCACCAACAGCCCGGATTCGGTTATCGTTCTTGTCCAGAGGTCCTAATTTAAGACCAAACATGAAGCCGTCGGTCTTCAAACTCGTCGAGTCCGGACAAGAGTTCTCACCGCAACTGTCAATCCTCTCTTCACTCGTGATGACCGGCGCGTTGCTGGCTTTGTCTACCCACGAGTTCAGGACGGCGGATTATTGATCGATGTTTGGCGGGACGAAAGGATAGGCATTTCGAGGTTCTTCCACGCCAGCCAGGGGTCCGGCAGAGCCACAAGCGAAAGCGCCAGGGGCCCGCGCCGATCGGCCCAAAATCGGTCCATGCCAAACCGAGCGCATTTCGCCCAGATGGAATTGACGCCGAGGGGGAGTTGAACTAGGTTGACGGCCCCCATGAGGTAACGTTCATTCCCAGAAATGACCCCTTGCCTTGAACGAGGGGAGGGTCTCTTGGCCTGGCGAAGGATCGCAGGGCGGCTGGCGATATCGGCCTTCGTGGTGTTTCACCTCACGGGGTTGGTGACCTGGAACATCCCGATTTCTCCGCTCAGAGATTGCTTGATCCCGCTATACCGACCTTACATGCTGCCGCTTGGGCTTTGGCAATCCTGGTGGATGTTCGCGCCCGATCCGATGGGCGACACGGCCGTTCTGGAATCCGAGGTCATCGACGCCAAGGGAACGCGCCACGTCTACGAATTCCCCAGGGTGGCTGACCTTCCCTGGTGGAAAAAACTGCCAAGGTTTCGCCATCCCAAGTTCACTTGCAACCTGATGGTTGACGAATTCGCGACTCAGCGCGAGTTCACCGGCCGTTACGTACTCAGGCAGCTCGGGCTCCCGCCTGAAGCCTATCCCGTTCATCTGAGCCTGTACTGTCAGATCAAGGCCCCGCCGCCGCCGGGCCAGCCCTTCACCGACCCCCTGGCGCGTGCGCGGTTGCACAACCTGGGAATTTACGATTTCGTTGCGCTTGATAAGGTCCGCCCATGAACCCGTTACGAGCCTGGAATCGGTTCTGGTTTGGCCCGGTCTCGGCACGTCCCCTGGGGGTGTTCCGGATCATCTTCGGCATTCTGGTGCTTGCTCATCTTGCCTTCATCAGCGTCGAACTTGACTACTGGTACACCGACGCAGGGTTGCTTCAGGGCGACCAGGCACGGGTGGTCGCAGGCCCCCTGCGCTATTCGCCTTTGCTCTGGCTTCAGGACCCGGTCTCGGTTCGCTGCGTGGTCGGCGTGGTCGCGGCGGTAGCAGTTGCGTTCGTACTGGGCTGGCGGACCCGCCTCATGGGCGTCTTGCTTTACCTCGGTGTGCTCTCACTGTACCACCGCAACATCTCGAGCAACTGCGGCCCCGACCAGCTCATGACGATTGTCACCTTTTACATGATGCTCAGCCCCTGCGGCGCCGCGCTCTCGCTGGACGCACGACGAGTCAGCCAGCGGCGGAGGACGGTGGCCGAGCCGCTGATCGTCCCCTGGGCCCAGCGGCTGCTCCAGCTCCAGCTCTGCTTGATCTACCTGTCCACAGCCGCGTTCAAGTGCCACGGCAGCGCCTGGCTCGGGGGCACCGCAATCCACTTTATCCTCTTTAACCGCGAGGTCCGACAGTCGAACTTGGAGTGGCTGGCGGGCTATCCCGTGGTGATCAGCGTGCTCACCCAGGCCGCCCTGCTCGTGGAGTTTTCACTGGCCTTCCTGCTCTGGTTTCGCCCTACCCGGAAGTGGATCGCACTGGTCGGAGTCTTGTTCCACGCCGGAATCGTGCCGCTGGTGAACGTTCCCCTTTTCGGCGAGCAGATGACCGCTCTCTACCTGGTGTTCCTCGCCCCCGATGAGCTTGCTGCTCTGCTTGGATTCTTCGACCCGCGCCGCTGGTTCAGCCGTCGGGGCAACGAGTTGCAGGCTCTTACCGCGCGGCTCGATCCGGCCTGTGCGTTCGATGGTTGGCGCCAGCTCGAGCTTGCCTTCGAGACGGCCGATCCAGCGAACCGCATCGGCCCGGCTCAGTGACGTCCCGCATCCTGATCCACCGGGAAGACAGGTCCTTCATCGCCGGGTCAAGCGGGTGATCATCGCCGCGTGGGAAGGATAATGGGCAAGCAGCTCCGCTCGCCTGCCTTGCTCGTAGTCGGCGTAGTCGAACCCGGGAGCCATCGTCGCCCCCAGAAGAGCGAATTCAACGCCTGGCTCCAGCATCGAGCCCTGCCAGACGCCGGCTGGCACGACGACCTGAGGCTCTTGCCCTCCCAGGATGTCAGCGCCCATCAGAAGCTCCCGGCCCATACCGCCGGCAAAGACCTGAAGCATGCGCACCGGCCCGCCCAGGTACACGTGAAAGATCTCCTCAGTGGGCAGGCGATGCAGCTCCGAGAACGTCTCGGGAGTCAGCAGGTAGTAGATGGAGGTGCCCAGGCTTCGCGCACCCTCTCGCGGGTAACCGGGCGGCAGGTCCGATGATCGCACGGACCCACTGGCTCGGTAAGTTTCGCGGAAGTATCCCCCTTCGATGGGATGGGGCTCGAGCCGAAGCGCCGCGATGATTTGCTGTGCGGTGGGCATGGTTCCTGGTCGTCCCCGGTTACAACTCGTCGACAGCCGGACGGGATGGCAGAACTCGCGATCAAAACGGCGAGCTTACCAGCTCGCCAATCGGCCTGGCAATTCTTGCTCCGTGCCATGTCGCGAGTTGTGCCGGCGCGGTCATGCCGCACTGACGAGACTTTAAAACGACGAATCGGATCATCGACAGGAAAAAAAGGCGGCAAAGCTCGATCGTCGAGCCGATGAATCCAGATGAGTCAGGATTTGTTGTCGGGGTGGATGGTCCGGAACGCGAGGGTGGCGATGAGCAGGGGCGTCTTGGCTGGCGGACTGTCTGGACTGCTCTTCTGCGCCAGCCTGGCGGTGGCCCAGGATCAGGCGCCGCCGCTGACGCCGCCGGCACTGGATCCTCCATCGACGGGGCCGACTCCCGCCACGCCACGACCACGGTCCGCTTCCGCCTCCGGTTCCGGCTCCAGTCCCGCTTCCAGCCCCACTACCAAACCCGCTCAGGCCGCCCCGGCCGCGAGTCGTCCTTTGCTCGTCATACCCGGCGTGACTGCGCCAGTGCCGTCTCGCCCAGGAACGCGCCCGAACCGGCCCCGGCCCGTCGCGGGAACGGGGTCCGCCGACTCGACCGCGCCCGCAGCCCCATCGACATCGCGCGCTTCCTCTTCGCCACTCACCGAGCTGCCAGACGCCGGCCGTGATCCGTCCTTGACTGGCCGAGCCCCGATCCCGCTCACGTTGGAGTCAATTCCCGACGAGCCGCCCGCCGAACTCGGATCGGAACGTCTGCCGGCCGATCGTTCCGCGGCTCCCCGTCCGCCCCGCGCGAGTTCACCGCGACCCCTGAGCGAGCCCTCGGCCCCGGCCGTCTCCCGGCCGGC
>JAFAHT010000514.1 GCA_019237095.1 Planctomycetaceae bacterium | reverse complement strand
CTTCGGCTTGGACGCTTGCCACTCTGTCACCATTTGCTCCAGAACGGGCACTACTTCACGGCTATCGTCATCGCAGAGAACTTCGAAGTGCTTTCGCTCGGGCCACAAGATGATCGCGGCATGCCGATACCAACGTTCGAGGGTCATGCCGGCGTTGCCCGTATAGCCCTCGAACTCCTCCTCGGGCTTGACGTCTCTGAGCGATTCCGGGTCCAGGAGTTCGTCTTCCTCAACGCTCAACTCGCCGATCGGCAGGCTGTGCCCGGCACTGTCGCTCCAGTTTTCGGCGGACAAGCTGGACTCGAAGACTTCTCCCATCTCATGTAGGCCGTTGTCGTCCCCTTCGTCCTCATCCTCATCCTCGTCTTCGCCGTACCAGCGACGACGGCTTCCGTAGCCATGGCCATAACCGCCGTCGTCCTCCGCCGAGCCAGATTCCCAGAACGTCAGCAATGCCAGGTAGGCCTTGCAGTTCACTTGCCGCGCGGCTTCCGCAAGGACCCGAGCCTTGACCCGATCCACGCCTTTGAGTTTGTCCCAGGCAAGCCCGTCCTTCGTGTATTGATGATCCAGCGTGATGGCCAGTTTTCTTATTGTGTCGTCCGCTGACCATTCGCGGAGAAGAGAAGTGATTCTTTCGATGTGCTCCGAGTCGCGCGGGGCGGTGATCAACTTCTTGGATTTTGCCAGCGTCAAATTGTAAACCA
The DNA here is from genome assembly GCA_019237095.1 of Planctomycetaceae bacterium. Taxonomy (GTDB): domain Bacteria; phylum Planctomycetota; class Planctomycetia; order Isosphaerales; family Isosphaeraceae; genus Aquisphaera. The sequence goes on along the minus strand of JAFAHT010000514.1, from coordinate 6,900 downwards.
GGCAGAGACGGTACCCCTTGCGCAGAGGGCGAACCTCGTGCTCGCAATCGGCATAGAAGGCCGCGAAGTGGGTCTGAAGCGCGCTATTCTCAACGCTGCTGAAATCGATCGTCTGTTCCTGACCCTCGTGGCGGACGATGAGCTCGCCTCCCTCGTAGGATGCAGGTAGAACGATGACCAGGGTTGCGACCATGCGATCGAGCTTTTCGCCGTCACGATGAGGTAGAAAGAAGCTTCCCGCCTCATAGAGCAACAGCTCATGGAGATGGCTCTCCAGCTTCTGCTTCTCCAGTCCAAGCTCTGCCTGCACCTTGCTGAGCGTTTCCTGGAGGAACTGCTTCCAGTCGGGGTTTCTCAGCGAGAACTGGCTCGGCCTCAGCCGCCAGACGCGGCGAACGCTCGTATCGACGAGGGTCTTCTCGCCCTTGCCGTAGGGAGCTTGCTCGCACAGCTTTTTCAGGTCTTTCGCCTGGTTGCCGGTCAAAGGTAGACCGATCGGCCCCAGACCATCAACCTCCAACCCAGGCAGCACGGTCTGAACACTGCCACTGACACAAAATGTGCCGGGCCGATCGATCTTGCTCAAGGCCTGGCTGAGCTCTTTCAGGATCTCTTTGCTCAAGGGACTCTCCTTTGCGCTGTCTCGCCGTCGTTGCGTCGTCACAACCCCCCAGGATCGCAGTCGACGGATCGGCGCCGAGATCAAAGTGTCGCCGATCGTCCCCGAGGTGCTCGAAACGGGATGTATCTCGCGCCTCCGACATCTTACAATCATGATCTGGAGACCGACCCACGTGGCAAACTCCGAACCGACCGTCTTCAAGAACGTCTGCCCGCTCGACTGCCCCGACACGTGCAGCATGCGGGTGACGGTTCAGGATGGAGTGGCGATCGACCTCAGGGGCGACGCCGAGCATGCCTTCACCCGTGGTTTCCTCTGCCGGAAGATGGCTCGCTGCCTCGATCGGGTGTATAGCCCGGACCGGCTGATGTTCCCCATGAAGCGGGTCGGAGTCAAGGGAGCAGGGAAGTTCGAACGGATCTCGTGGGATACTGACCAACCGTGACTTCATCTTGACGGGGAAATCAAGAGGCCATCATGACTTCGTTATTCGCACGCGTTTTCCGCCCCAGAGCACGCTCCGGGCATCTGACGTTCACCGTCTACACTCGCGTGCAGTGCTGTTGTTGCCACAAGGCACTCGATCTGCTCAAGGACTTTCAGCGGGGCCACGGTTTCCAGATCACCGAGGTGGATATCGACGCCGATGCCGAGCTGGTGGCGAAGTACGGCAACGAGGTTCCGGTCGTGGCAGTCAACGGCAAGGTACGGTTCCGAGGCGTCGTGAACCCGGCACTGCTGGAACGGTTGCTGATGGCCGAGGGCCAGGAAAACGATGTATCCCCAGCACGCGTCGAGGAAAGCTGAATAGAATGGCTTTCCTGCGTGCGTGCTGGCGATTGGTTTTCCACTCTCATCAACGGAACGAAGCCTTTGACAGCCTTGATCAGGAACAAGATTCGGTTCCCGCTCGGAGCACTGAGGCGGGCGCATTCTTCGTCGATGAAGTGGCATTATGGGCGGCTCTGCGCACTGCTGGCCCTGTCGATCATGCTCGAGATGCCGCTGCGCGCGGCCGGTTACGGGCCGCTTCTGTTCGGCTTGCTCATCGTTGCCGTGAGTTACGCGGCCGCGAGCGCCGCCGGCGACACGAAACGTCTGCGGAGAATCTATCTCGCTCTGGTCGCTCCAGTAATCATCATTGACTTGCGAATCATTACCATGGGAGCCGGCGACGGCCTGGCACTGGCCGGAGCAGCGTTTCAGACCGTCCTCCTGAGCTTCACCGCGATCGCCATCATCGTGCATGTCCTGCGCATCGAGCACGTGTCGCTGGACACGATTCTGGGAGGGGTCTGCGTTTACCTGCTAATCGGCGAAACATGCGCATACCTTTGTAGCATGATCGAGCTGACGAGGGCAGGTTCGTATCTCGAGGGAGGACATTTACTGAGGATCCCCCCGAATGTCAATCACCTCCTGGGCCGCCGCCCCGAGCTGACGTATTTCAGCTTCAGCACGCTCACAACCGTGGGTTATGGCGACATCGTGCCAGTCGCTCCGCTGGCCCGGGTTCTCGCCATGCTGGAGGCGCTCCTCGGCCAGATCTTTCTCGCCACGTTCCTGGCGTTCCTGGTGGGCAACTTCCTGACCCAAAAGCAGAAGGATGAGCGGGAGGCGACGGAACTCTGAAGACGACGGCGCGGCAGGGCCATTGCCAGGCCGCACCGCGTCGCGTCCTGTCGTTCACGTTCAGATCACCACCGGCTTGCCTAGCTGACGCCGGACGGCGACAAACTGGCCGCAGTGCATCAGCGCGTGAGTACCGGTCATCGCCAGCACCGCGGCAACGGTCGGAGCCCACTCCGGGTACTTCTCGGGGTCGGTCTTGTCCAGGTCGGGCTCGGGAATACTGTCGAGCACGGACCGAGTTGCCGCCCGCTGTGCCTGCCAGAGCTCTTGGTACTTCGAAAGCGGGTAGAACTTCGCTGGATCGTTGAGCGTGGTCTTTTCCTTGGTGTGGGCCTCGTCAAAACCGGCCGGTAACGCCGGGCACGAGCCCGGCTTGACCATTTCCACGAAACGGTGCTCTGTGGATATGAGGTGGCCAAGCTGCCAGGCGATGTGGTTCATCCCCGGCACGGGGCGGATGAAGAGGTCGGCGTCGCTCAGGTCTTTGATATAAGCATTGATGATGAAATCGCTCATGTCAATGCTCAGTTTGAGTGCATCCTTGGGACTCATAGCATGGGTCCTTTCTCGTCGAGCTGGGAAGAGGCGGACAGGAAAACGAAGACGTATGGTCACTTGGAGGCCGTCTGGGGCGCGGCAGCAAGGTTGAAGTCGGCGATGAAGAGCTGGCTGTTGCGGTCGGTAGCCCGGCTGTTCGAGGTCCACATCAACTGCTTGCCATCAGGACCGAACACGGGCAGACCGTCGAAGCCGTCATGGTAAGTGATCCGCTCCTCGGCGCCGGTATCGACGTTCATCATGTAGACCTCGTAGTTCGAGTGGCCGTGACGGCTGGTCGAATAAACGATGTGGGTGTTGTCGGGATGCCAGAACGGCCCCCAGTTCACGAAGTCGTTCTTCGTGAGCGCCCGCTCGGCGGTTCCTTCGGTGTTATTGATGTAGATCTGGAGCAGATCGTTGCCCTTGCGATCGCTCCGGTAGATGATCCGTTTGCCGTCGGGAGAGAAGAACGGGCCGCCGTCATAGCCCTTGGACTGGACGACCCGACGGGCGTTCTTGCCGTCCGCATCCATGATGTAGATATCGGCGTCTCCACCGCGAAACGAGGTGAAGATAATCTGCTTGCCGTCGGGTGAGTAACTGCCTTCGGCGTCGTAGCCGTCGGCATCGGTCAGGCGGACGAGGTTCTTGCCGTCGAGGTCGGCCTTGAAGATGTCCATGCCCTCGGGGAAGCTCCACCGGTAGCGGCTGCCCGACCGTGAGTAGGCGGTGCGAGGCGCCCTTGGGCTGGGATTCAGGTGGGTCGAGCCGAAGATGATCGATTTCCCGTCGGGATGGAAGAAGGCACAGGTGCATGCGCCCAGCCCTGTGCTGACCAGGAGCGGCGTCGCATCCGGGGCCAGGTCGCAGGTGAAGATCTGGTATTCATATTGGTTGGGCTTGGCCGACAGATAGACCGAGGCCGGGAGATTGGGTACGGCTTGAAAGATGATTGCCTTGCCGTCGGGCCGGAAGTAACCCTCGCCGGCACGGAAGAAGCCGAAGGTCACCTGGCGGATATTCTGGAGGTGCTTGGCCTCGAGCCGGGCCACCTCCTCGGCGGAAAGCGGGCGTTCGGAAGAGGGTTGGGCGGCGACGACCGCCATCAGAATCAAAGTCGAGGAAACCAAGGATAAGGACATCGGAGTCACTCCGTCGGAGGTGCGTTGGGTTGAATCGAGAGCCGGATCACCGTCGCCGTTTGGAGTTCCGTCGTTTCTCCGGATCCGACAGCGGCAGGAACGATCGAGGGCACGTGTCAGCCTCAGGCGTCTTCCCCGTGGCAAGCGACCAGCCTAGTATAGGTGTTGAGAACCGGGCCGCCAATGGCCGAGGCCGACGAGGGCGACTCGACCGCGATCGTCCTCGATTCCACTATCGCGAGTGCATGACGACGGACCGATGAGGAGCGAGATCCGAAAGTGAAAATCTACACGAAGACCGGGGACGAAGGGATCACCGGCTTGCTGGGAAACCGGCGAGTCTCCAAGGACGACATCCGTATCGAAGCCTACGGCACGGTCGACGAGTTGAACGCCGTGCTGGGACTGGCCCGAGCACAGGGGTTGGATTCGACCTCCGACAAACTGGTTTCGCAGCTCCAAGACGAGCTCTTCGCGGTGGGGTCCGCACTGGCCGACCCCGACCCCAAAGGGCGGTATCACAATGCGATCCGCCCCGAGCACGTCGTCCGGCTCGAAGGGATCATTGACGCCCTCGAATCGGAGCTCAAACCGCTCACGAATTTCATCTTGCCGGGAGGTAGCCTGGCGGCGGCCGAATTGCACCTGGCGCGCACGGTTTGCCGCCGCGCCGAACGGCTGGTCGTGCGGCTGGCCCACCAGCCTGGGGGAGACGTTTCCACCGCCCTGATCGTGTATCTCAACCGGCTCAGCGACCTCCTCTTCGTGATGGCTCGGGTCGAGAATCATCGGGCCGGGGTCTCGGACATTCCCTGGAAAGGGCTCTGAGCCGGATCAAAAGGGGAGACGAAGATGGCCGGGGACGGCAACCTTCGAGGCAAGGTTGTGCTGATCACGGGCGGCCGGCGGGTTGGTTCGGCACTCGCCCGGATGATGGCAAGCCGGGGCGCGAACCTGGCCATGACCTATCACTCCAGTCGCGAGGCGATCGAGCTCGTCATCGCCGAGGTCCAGGCCAGTGGCGTCCAGGGCATGGCCCTCGGTGCGGATCTGTCAAACGCCGCAGCGGCAGCACGGGCGGTGAATGCGGTCGTCGAGCGGTTCGGCCGCCTCGACGTCCTCGTGAACATGGCCAGCATCTATCGGCGCACTCCTTTCAACGATCTCGAGCCTCGCGATTTTGACCAGATGATCGCCGCCAACCTTGCCGCTCCGTATCACACGGCGGTCGCCGCCGCCAGGCAGATGCTCACGCAGGCCAGCCATGATGGCATCAAGGGGAAGATCGTCAACATCGGCGACTGGGCCACCGAACGCCCTTACAAGGACTACCTTCCCTATCTGGTGGCCAAGGGAGGGCTGACGACGATGACCTTGGCCCTGGCCAGGGAGCTGGCCCCACACGTGCCGGTCGCCATGATCCAGCCCGCCATGATCGACCCGCCACCTGATTTCACACAGGCGGATACCGATGCCATCATCGCCCAGACCCCCCTTCGCCGCGTCGGAACGCCAGCGGACGTCAACCGGCTAATCCTTTACATCATCGAGGAAACGAACTTCGTCACCGGCGTCTGCTACCGCGTCGACGGAGGGCGGTTCCTGGGACAAGACTCATGAGGTGTTGGGGTTCACGTCGAATCTCAGGGTGCACAATCATGGCATGCGTCAACCGGCGGGTGTTTCTAGAACCGCGGCGGGGATGATGCTTGACGGATCAACCCAGACAACCCATCCTGCGCAGAACCCCAACTCGTTGGCATCTCTCTGGTCCTCTGCCCAAGAATTGGCGGAAAAGTTGCCGAGTTCGTTCGCGAATAGCGATCTCACATTGTTCGCCCTCGTCCGTATGTTGAGAGGTCGCAAGTTGCGCGGACTTTTGTCCGAAGATTCCGGGGCCGGATAGCCTATATTTCCTGATAACCATTGTAAATCTTTTCTTTGAAGCTGCTTAGCAATGAATCTGGAGATTTTTCTCAGGGTATTGCAACTCATTTTGCATGCATAATATTATAGTAAGGGAGCCGCAGCGATTTGATCTCGAACGCAGGATGAGATTCGATTAAGTTGACGTGCCTTCGAGTCCTTATCAGTCATGTCCTATGATCGAGAAGGGCGATCTTCCAAGACTTGCGGCCACCGGACGCGAGCTGGGTAAGATCGGGCAGACTCGGTGCAGGAATGGTGGTCGTGGCCGCATAGCAAGTCGATTGGGAGAAACGCTTTGGCTGGTGGTGAGGGCAAGAAGCGGACCCGACGATCGTATCGTCCCGCGGTGGAGGTCATGGAGGCGTTGCGCTTGCTCTCGAGCCCTGCCGCCGTGTCCTTCCCGGGGTTGGTTGCCGAGCACAACGTGCTGGCCGACCACGGGGCCGCCGCCAGGCCGCTGGTCAGCGCTCTGCCGTCCGTCTCGGGCGAGACCTGGGATGCCGCCCTGTTGCAGACCCACCTGACGGACCAGCTTTCCGGTGTTGGCTCTGCATTTGTTTCCTCTTCCGCGAGCACGTCCACGAGCGATGCGTCCGCCCTGTCCTCGGGGCTGGCTCAGCTCAACAAGTACCTCAGCAGGGCCTGGTATCGCGCCGCCATCCCCGTGCAGATGCACGAAGACTGCACCCAGGCGGTCTACACCACGATGCTCCAGCGACTTGGACGTGACCAGTTCGACGCCCTGATCAGCGACGTGGGCCACTCGGGCATCAAAGACGTATTCAGCCGCGAGACCAATGAGGGTCTCGACTTTTTTCGCGCCGTGGACATGATCAAGAAGCGAGCTCGCCGCGAGCGAGTGTACCAGTCGCTCGACACCGTGGATGTTCCGGCCTCATCCGGCAACGCGGAGACGAAAGCCTGGAGCGATGCCCTGCGAGAGGCCATCGATTACTCGTTGAGCCCCCGCGAGGCCAGCCTTATCAACGAGACCTTGATGGGCAAGACCCCGGCCGAAATTGCGTATCACTGGGG
>JAFAHT010000351.1 GCA_019237095.1 Planctomycetaceae bacterium | reverse complement strand
GCTACCGCTACTCACCGCTCTGAAGTGGAATTCGGAGGGACTGATTCCAGCCATCGTGCAGGAGGTGGAAAGCGGCGAGGTGCTGATGATGGCGTGGATGGACCAAGCGGCCTTGCGGAAAACGCTCGAGGTCGGGCAGACCCATTTTTACTCGCGGTCGCGCCGGTCCCTGTGGCACAAAGGAGCGACGTCCGGACACGTTCAGGTTGTCGAATCGATCCATGTCGATTGCGATGCGGACGTGCTGCTGGTCAAGGTCCGCCAGCAGGGCGGTGCCTGTCACGAGGGCTATCATTCGTGCTTTTTCCGGCGCGTGAATGAGGCCGGCGCACTGGAAGTCGTAGAGACACCGATCTTCGACGCCGGGACGGTGTACGCACAGGATCGAGAGCCGTCCGAGGCAATGGTCCCGTGACTGGCGTGTCGTGAAACTGGACGCCGTGCGAACCCTTCGGGCAAACGGACTTTCCCGTTTCGGCCCTGGCGCATTAAACTTCATTGGTATCATGCTCGGCAACAGAGTCACCCGGCCGATGATGGAATTCCGTGGTTCGAGTCATGGCCGAGGAATTGGGGAATTGACTGATGCGAAAACCGCGACTCATGACGCCCGGTCCCGCCAATGTTCCTGAAGACGTGCTCCTGGAACTGGCGCGGCCGGTGATTCACCACCGTTCGGCCGAGGCCAAGCAGGTGATCGTTGAGGTAACCGACGGTCTCAAGGAGGTGTTCCAGACGCAAAACGATGTCCTGATCCTGACGGCCTCGGGAACGGGTGCCATGGAGGCCGCGGCGGTCAACACGGTGCCTCCGGGGGGCAAGGCGCTGGTCTTGAGCGCAGGCCACTTCGCGGCGCGCTGGGGGAATATCTGCAAGGCCCATGGAATCAACGCGGTGATTCTCGAGACCGAGTGGGGGCAGCCGGTTGACCCCGATCAGGTCGCCCTGGCGCTGCGGCAGCATCCCGACACGGTCTGCGTGATGGGTACGTTGAGCGAGACATCGACGGGAACCGGCCATCCGGTCGAGGCGATCGGCCGGGTGGTCGCCGCAACTCCGGCCGTCTTTGCCGTCGATGGCATCTCGGGCGTCGGCGCCATGGAGTGCCGGACCGACGAATGGGGCATTGACCTGCTCTGCGTCGGCTCGCAAAAGGCCCTCATGCTTCCGCCCGGGCTGGCTTTCCTGTCGGTTAGTCCCAAGGCCTGGGCCAAGATCGATGCATTCGAGTCGCGCAGCTTCTATTTCAACCTCAAGGTGGCGCGCAAGAAGGCCAAGGAATTCGACACCCCGTTCACCCCGGCGCATACCCTGATCCTGGCCCTGCGGGCCTCCCTGCGACGCATCAAGGAGGAGGGGATCGAGGGCATCTGGCAGCGGCACCGCCGGATGAGCGAGGCCTGCCAGGCGGGCGTGCAGGCCCTGGGACTGGAACTCTTCAGCGCGCGGCCCGCCGAGGGGCTTACCGCTTTCCGCGTTCCCGCGGGACTGAAGGATACCGATATCCGGAACAAGTTGACCGAGCGGTTCGGAATTACCACGGTCGGCGGGCAGGACAAGCTCAAGGGGAAAATCGTTCGGATCGGCCACCTGGGCTATACCGACGAAATTGACGTCGTTGCCACGCTGGCCGCACTGGAGATGGCCCTGGCCGAACTGGGCCATGACGTCGAGCCCGGCTGCGCCGTGGCCGCGGCCCAGCAAGTCTTGATGGGCCAGCGGACCGCGGCAGCGGTGGGTTAGGTTAAGACCAGCGCCGGGTACCGCTGGAGAAACAGCGGCATGCGAGCCTCCGGGCGAGCCCGGGACGTCAAGGCTCGGCGGGGGCTTCTCCCTCCCGGCTTCTCGATTCTGGCATGGCCTCGTGTAATGGAGATCCCTGATCGTGACGCATCGCGTGCTGGTGACCGACAAGCTTGCCGAGGAAGGACTTGCCCTGCTGCGTGCCGAGAAAGGAATCGAGGTCATCGTCGATACCAGGCTGGCCAAGGACCCCCCGGCGCTCAAGACAGCCCTGAATGATGCCGATGGGATCGCGGTCCGGTCGGGAACGCAGTTGACGGCCGAGGTCCTCCAGAACCAGGCGCGGCTCAAGGCCATCGTCCGCGCCGGGGTCGGCGTGGACAACATCGACGTCCCGACCGCGACCCGCCAGGGCATCGTGGTCATGAACACACCCGGGGGCAACACGGTCTCGACGGCCGAGCACACCATGGCACTGATGCTCGCCCTGGCCCGCAACGTGGCCGCGGCCAATGACACCCTCAAGTCGGGAAAGTGGGACCGTAACGCCTTCACCGGTACCCAGCTCGAGGGCAAAACGCTGGGCGTGGTCGGTTTGGGCCGGGTCGGCCTCGCCGTGGCCCGGCGCGCCCTTGGCTTCGGCATGACCGTGGTCGGTTTCGACCCGCTGCTGTCGGCCGAGAAGGCGCTCGAGAACGGGATCGAGAGCGTGTCGCGGCTCGACGAACTCTGGCCCCGCTGCGACTTTATCTCGCTGCACACGCCGCTCAATGCCGAGACGCGCAACCTCATCGACGCCCGCGCGATCGGCATGATGAAGCCGTCGGTGCGAATCATCAACTGTGCGCGGGGCGGCCTGATCGACGAGGCCGCCCTGGTCGAGGCGCTCTCCAGCGGCAAGCTTGGCGGCGCAGCCGTTGATGCCTTCGATCCCGAGCCGCCTCCCGCCGACCTCCCGCTGATCAAGCATCCCAGGGTCCTCGTCACTCCTCATCTCGGCGCATCGACCGAGGAAGCCCAGGTGTCCGTTGCCATCGAGGCTGCGCGGCTGATCGCTGATTATCTGGTCCGGGGACAGGTCCGGTTCGCCGTCAACATGCCGACGCTCGACCGCGCCGAACTCGAGGACGTCCGGCTCTACCTTGACCTGGCCTGGCGGCTGGGCATGATTCATGCCCAGATGGACCGCGGAACGCTCAAGAATGCACGCCTGATTTACCGCGGTGAGGTGGCCCACAAGAACACCAAGCTGATCACGGCGAGCTTTGCCGCGGGGTTGATGGAAAAGGCGCTCGAGCAGCCGGTGAACCTGGTCAATGCCTTGTCGCTGGCGCGCGAGCGGGGCCTGGAAATCGAAGAGCGCACGGCCGAGGCCCCAGGCGATTTCGGCACCATGATCCAGAGCGAGGTGACGACCGAACAAAAGACGTACGTGGCCGCCGGGACCCTCTTCGGCAAGCAGTTTCTGCGCCTGGTGCGCCTGGGTTCTTACCGGCTCGACGCCCACATGGACGGCACCCTTCTTGTCTTCACTCATCTGGACCGCCCGGGCCTGATCGGCTTCATAGGCAAGACCCTGGGCGACGAGGGAGTCAACATTGCCCAGATGAATGTCGGCCGCGAGCACCAGGGGGGAGAGGCAATCGGTGTCGTCAACCTCGACAGCGTCCCCACTCCGACGGCTCTCGACGTCTTGCAGAAACATCCCCACATCCTCAGTCTCAGCGTCATCAAGCTGCCGCCCAGGGGAGCCTTGCCTGCGTGGCTGGCCTCATGAGTTATTGAGCGAGCCAGCGCGAGGATCGACCATGAATCTGAAAGACCTGAATCCGACCAGGCAGGCACTCTCGCTGTTCGACGAGTTCAAGAACTTCGCGTTCAAGGGAAACGTGATCGACCTGGCCATTGGCGTCATCATCGGCGGAGCCTTCGGCAACCTTGTGAATTCCCTTGTGCATAACGTCATCATGCCCATTCTCGGTCTCGTCCTGCCCGGAGAGAAGGGTTACGTGGGATGGGTGGCTGTGATCCACGGAAAAGAGATTCCCTACGGCAAATTCCTCGGCGACATCGTCAACTTTCTGATCGTGGCCGCGGCACTCTTCTTCTTTGTTGTGAAGTTCCTCGGCTGGATCATGCGATTCAAGAAAGAAGAGGCCAAGGCTGCCCTGGAACCGACAAAGGAGCAGGAATTGCTCACCGAGATCCGCGACCTGCTCAAGCGGCAAGTGCAAGGCGGCCATGAGCCGGGTCCGGCCGGATCTTCGTAGAGCATGCCTTCGCTCACCACTTGTCGATCGGTCCAGACGGCACCGGCACGTGGGCTTCAAAATGGCCTGGTAGGCTGCTGGAGGGGCCGGCGACGCGGACGGCCGCGACAGTCTCGTCGAACAGGGCCACACTCGAGAGCTTGATTAACCGGAGATAGAAGAGCTTGGGCATCCGCGTAAAGTGGTAGTACCACTTGAGAATCTTGCGGAACTGAAGGCAGGCGTAGAACTCCCCGCGGCGAGCGAACAGACCGTGGAAATGGCGGCTCATCAGGTCCAGACGCTCTTCGAACCCAGGGTCGGGCCCGGGCTCGCCCGTATGTGCCCACTGGTCGAGCTGGCGGAAGAAGAACGGATTGGCCAGCGCTCCGCGGCCGATCGAGATCGCCGCGCAGCCTGTCTTCTCGAACATGGCCGCCGCATCGGCAATTGTCCGTACGTCGCCGTTGGCCACGACGGGAATTCGTTCCACGGCCTCGACCACGGCGCGGATGCCGTGCCGGTTCACAGCGCCCGAGAACCCCTGTGCGCGCGTTCTGCCGTGCACGATCACCGCAGCCGCACCCGCCTGCTCGAACTCGCGGGCCAAGACCGGCGCGGTCAGCGATTCGTCGTCCCAGCCCAGCCGCATCTTGACGGTGACCGGGATCGAAATGGCCCGTACCACGGCGCCCACCAGCTCGACGGCACGATCGACCTGGCAGAGCAAGGCAGAGCCGCCACCGCTGCGAACCACCTTCCTGACCGGGCAGCCCATGTTGATATCCACGACGGTTGCCCCGTGCGCCTCGACCCAGCGAGCGGCTTGCTCAATCTCGGGGATGACGTGCCCGTAAAGCTGGATCGCCAGCGGGCGGTCCTCGACGCAGGTTTCGGCCAGCTCCAGCGCCCTGCGCCGCTGCTCGATCAGCGACCGGGCGTTGACCAAGTCGGTCGTCGCCAGCCCAAGACCTCCACAGCTCCGCACCGCGAGTCGGAAGGCAAGGCTCGTGTAGCCGGCCAGCGGAGCCAGGAAGAAGCGCGAGGGAACCGCGACCTCACCGACCGTGAGCGGCTCGCGGACAATCGGCGGAACGGGTGGGTACAATTCTTGTTGGTCTTCCAACGGAACGCTCTCCGTGGACACGGGGCGGGACAACGAAGTCATTGTATTCGCGCAGGGCTTGATTCACGATGTCAGTTCCTCTTCGTTCCTGCTGCGACGTCGACGCGGAAGCCTGGGTGCTCACCGAGAAGCCGGGGCAGCGGCTCCTGGCCGAGGTGGCCGAGGT
>JAFAHT010000302.1 GCA_019237095.1 Planctomycetaceae bacterium | reverse complement strand
TCCTGGGCGGAAGACCGTGGTCGATCTGGGTTGCGGGACGGGGCCGCTTCTGGCCCGCCTGCTCGAGCGGTTCGGTCGGGTGATTGCTCTGGATTTCGCGCCGGCGATGCTGGCACGGGCCAGGGAACGGCTTGGACCGGAGCGATCGTGCCATGTGAGCTTCCTGCACCGCGCGATGCACGAGCTCGATGACCTGGCAGGCCAGATCGACGTGGCGATCACGATCAACTCGCTGGTCATGCCCGACGTGCGTCTCATCGACCGGACCCTGCGATCGATCCACGCGAGCCTGCGACCCAAGGGAGTGCTGTTGGGGGTCGTTCCCTCGCTTGACGCGATCCAATACCACACGATGTTGCTCTTGGATCAAGCGCTGGAGCAGGGTCTGGAGATGGCGGACGCCATGCGATTCACGGCCCACCATGCCGAGCATCGGTTCTACGACTTCGCGTTTGGCCGGTTCAAGTTCCAGGGTCTGCGGCAAAAGTTCTGGCTCCCTTTTGAGGTGGAGCATCGCCTGGGCAAGGCCGGCTTCCGCGGCATCAAATTGAACAAGGTGCTCTACCCCTGGGACGAGAGCCTGGCGGGGAGCTTGGAACTGGCCGGCTTCCCCCCGACCTGGGACTGGTTCTTCCTGGCTCGCCGGCAAGCCGGATCGCATCGGCCGCAATCTCTGCGAGAAGACATTGCCAGTAAGCCGGGTTCTCCATAGGCTTGTGGGTACTGAGAGTATCCCGCGCACTGCATTTCCGGGAGTCGGTAGCATGGGTTCGGAACGACGCAACATGCCCGAGCAAGAGCTCTCGATCAGAGAACGGGAGCAGGAGCTCTTTGTCGAGCCCCAGGAAACTCCCACTGAGAAACCGCCTGTCAAGCCGTTTCCGATCTACCTGCGGGAAACGCCAGCCAACCCCATGTCGTCGGAGGTGAAAGTCATCCTCTGGATTGTCGGCATCGCGGTCTTGCTGCTCTTCTGCGTCGCGTTCTGGCGGACGCAGCGACCGTCCCGGCTGCGGCGAACCTCCGCCGCGACGAAGGCGGCCGTGATGAGTGCCGCCCCACTTCTCCCCTCGCATGGCCGGCGCCGGAAGGGTCAACCCGCTCAGCTCGCTCAAGGCTTTGGTGCAGAACCTGGCGTGATCTCCGGCGGTGCTGCCGACCGGGCCAGCGACTCGTAGAGTGAAAGCAGAAAGAGGTGAAACGTGTCGGCAACCTGGGGGATCGCGGAGGCGCGGACCTGTTGCAAGGCCGGGCGGCCGTAGTCAAGCAACTTCTGCCGGGCGGCCGTCACCGTTGCAATCGAGGCGACACCCTGTTGCCTGGATTCCTTGAGCACTGCCAAGCTCGCCTGTTCGAAGATCGCGCGCTTCTCTTTCAAGCCGACCTCGGCGGGAGCTTCACCTGGCCAGACGAGCTTCTGGGAGGCGTCGAAGAAGTTGCGCAGCGGGATCACTTGCTTGGGCCTCGATGCCGCCGCGGTCGAGTCAACCGCAGGCTGGCGATTGACCTGGTCTCCCAGCGAGCCAGGATGCTGCGATCGTTCCGTCGGCGGCTGGCCGAATCGCTGATCGTGGTGCGGAACAAAACCGTCATCTCGGACTTTGTTGTAATAAGCGTTGGGATTGCCGGCAATTGAGCCCCGGGTGGCCGGCGCGCCGACGCCTACGGCATTGAGGCGTGCTCGCTGGTTCAGGTAATCGGTCGGAGAGGAGGCGTAATGAAATCCTCCCATGCCCATACCCATGCCCATGCCCATGCCCATGCCCATGCCCATGCCCGTGCAGGTGCCATATTGCGCCCGGGCGGATCTTGTCCCCGGACCCAGTGCGGCTATTACCATCAGCAGAGCCAATGCCCTGGGAAGACGCTTGCTGTTCCACGTCATGGACCGTTCCTCCTATTCACGGCGAACCTTTGCAAATGGGGGGAACCAAAGAATGCCAGATGGCGCATGCTCCACAATCATCAAAGCAGCAGCAACCACGAAGAACAAGAGTCCGTCCCATCGGCCAGGGAGGTTTTCCTTGCAGGCCGACTGGACGGACCAATCGTTTTGGGGTTCATCCCCGGGCCGTGCCCGCCGCCATGGCGGGATCCGGCAGGCACGCAAATCGCACGCCTCAGGTTCCGAACTCGGGCCGCCGTGACGAGAGCTGGGACTGGAGGCGCTGGATGATCGACGAGTGCATCTGGGAAACTCGCGACTCACTCAGGTCGAGCGTGGCGCCGATTTCTTTCATTGTCAATTCTTCATAATAATAGAGGATGATAATAAGCCGCTCATTACGATTCAGACCCTTCGTGACCATGCGCATCAGGTCCTTGCGCTGAAGCCGCCGGGTCGGGTCTTCCCCCTTCTTGTCTTCGAGAATGTCGATCTCGCGGACATCCTTGTAGCTGTCGGTCTCGTACCATTTCTTGTTCAGGCTGATGAGGCCGACCGCGTTGGAGTCCAACGACATCTTTTCATACTCTTCCATGGGAAGGCCTAGCTGTTCGGCCAGCTCGACATCGGTGGGCGGCCGGCCGTGCCTGGCTTCGAGCTCCTTGCGGGCTTCTTCCATCTTAGTGGCCTTGGACCGGACCAGGCGGGGAACCCAGTCCATTGTCCGTAGCTCGTCGAGCATGGCACCGCGAATTCGCGGAACGCAGTAGGTCTCGAACTTGACGCCGCGGCTCAGGTCGAACGCGTCGATGGCATCCATCAGGCCGAAGACTCCGGCGGAGATCAGATCGTCGAGATCGACCCCCTCCGGCAGGCGCTGCCAGATCCGCTCGGCGTTGTACTTGACCAGGGGCAAGTATCGCTCGACCAGTTGATTCCGCAACTCCGTGGTGGGGTGTTCCTTGAACTCACGCCAGAGTTCGGTTACATCCACATCCACCTTGGTTGACATCCTGACCTCCGTGTCGCCTGAGCGAGAGGGTCCACATCCATGTGTCAAGGGCAAGTGTACGGCATGCCATGCGTTCATCCAGGAACCAGGATTCGACGTCGCCGTCACTAGCTCACCGAGATTGCCGGGATCCCGACCATCGGTATGCCTGCCCTTTGCCCTCCCGCCGTTCAAGGAACTTGATCCCAACTGAATATCGGACAACCCGGCCAATCCGCTTGAGAAGCACTGTCAGACCAACCCGAAAATCACGACTTTCATATCGGTTCTCCTTTCTTTTGTGCAGTTTTTCTCCAGAGAAGTTATCTCCTCAATCGGCGCGCACGCCAGCGCGGCCGAACGCCCAGCGGGCGACCCGGGCCATGACGACACCGATGCCGTTGCCGCGAATTTGGGGCCGGTCGTCGTTGTTGTTGCCGCACTCGAGCATAGAAGCGTCTGGAAAACGCGGCCTCGAGACCACCACAGGCTGCTCCTGCAGGGTGAATTCGCGCCAATGGCGCTGCGCCCTGACGAGCTGCCGCAGACTGTCCGCTTGGTCGGACATCGTGCCCCCTTTTTTCCCGATCTCGTCCACCTGGATCCCGAGCGGTCGTGACGCGGGAGGACTCAGCCGGGAGATGAGTTCCAGCCCCTCGCGAGTTGAATTCGACAACACGGTTCTCAACCAATGGCCTCCAGTCCCAGGATCAATCGGGCCAGCCGTTTGCGGTCCGCCGGCTCGATGTCGTCAGGCACAGCCTGGCCGGTGGTCAGGTAACTGAGTGGGCGGTTCGCCTGTCCCAGCACGCCGAGAATCGCGCCGAGGCCCTCGGCCTCGTCGAGCTTCGTCAAGATCAAGCGATCGGCCCGGACCAGGGCGAACCGCTCGACGGCCGACCTGAGAGTGCGCTCGGCAGCCCCGGCGCTCAGGACCAGGTGGACCTCGTCGGGCCGTGCCTGAGCCATGAAATCCGCCAGCTCACGGATCTTGACCTCGTCCCTCGGGCTTCGCCCCGCGGTGTCGATGAAGACCATATCCACCGCGCCCAGCTCCTCGATCGCCTGGTGCATTTGGCCCGGATCGTTGGCCACGGCCAACGGCAGGTCGATGATCTCCGCGTAAGTCTTCAGTTGCTCCACCGCGGCGATCCGATAGGTATCAACGGTGATCAGCCCCACCTTGAGACTGTGAACCAGCTTGAAGTTGGCTGCGAGCTTGGCCACCGTCGTTGTCTTTCCGACCCCAGTCGGCCCGACCAGGGCCACCATCCGGCGGGTTCCCACGACAGCCCGGATCGGCGGCGCGATCGGAATGCACTGCTCGACTGCCTCGCAGAGCGCGGCCTGGAGCGACGCGGGGCTGCCGGCCTGATCGGGTTGCAGGTTGTCGGCGACGTACCGCACCAGCCGGCGCGCCAGCACTTCAGGAACTTCGGCCTCCACAAGCCGGGCATACGTCGGGATCAGCTCGCCGGGAAGATCGGGTAGAAGGTGGTCGATCCGTCCCTGGCGGCTCAGAGTTTCGACCATCGCGTGCAGTCGGCTGAGCTGCTCTCCGAACTGTGCCTGGGCTCCGGCGGAGAGCGTCGAGCCGGCTCCCTCCCACGATGGATTCTTATCAGCGGCTTCATTGAAGAGAGGATCCTGGCCCGATGGCATGGTGGCAGAGGCCGTCACCTCGATCAGCTCGCGCGGACCGAGTCCGAGAAGCCGCCGGCGCCGAACCTCGCGTGAGGCGAGGATGATGGCGTCACCGCCCAGATCTCGGCGCACCCGCGCCAGGGCCTCCTTCATCGTTCGCGCTCGATAGGTTTTCTCACTCATTCACGTGACCTCTGGTTCGGTGGCTCAGCTCAGCTCAAGCCATTGCTCCGGTGGTGGAGAAAGTCGTCACGGTTTCGGGCTCCTCCTCGATCACACTGCCCAGCACCTCGATCGGCGTATCCCGCGGGATCTCGCGCTGGCTGAGCACGACCAATCTGGGCAGATCGGCCCGGGTCAGGTCCTTGAGCACTGCCCGGGCGGGCGTCGATGTGAGAATGAGCGGCGGAAATCCTGCTTCGACAAGGTTGCCGACTGCAAAAGCCACGGCGCGGATAATGCTGCGGGCAGTCTCGTCGCCCAGTGCCTCGGCCGGGCGGGTGTCGGTCTGGTTGCCTGCCGCCGTGAGCCGGGCATCGAGCGACCTGGACAGGGTCACGACCCGGAGCCTGCCGTCGCCGCCACGATAACTCTCGGTGATCTGGCGGGAAATGCTCTGGCGAGCGTGTTCGGTCAGCACGTCGATGTCCCTGGTCTTGCCAGCATGCACGGCCAGGGTCTCGAGGATCGTCTCCAGATCGCGAATGCTGACCCGCTCGCGGAGCAGGTTCTGCAACACGCGCTGAAGTTCCCCGGGGCGCAGCAGGCCCGGCACGACTTCGGCCGCGAGCGTCGGCGCCGTGGTCCGGACTCGATCGAGCAGGCGCTCGATCTGCTCGCGGGTCAGCAACTCGTCCGCGTGGTTGCGGACGATCTCGCCGAAATGGCCCGCGACCACCGCCGCCGCATCAAGGATCTGGCAACCGGCCAGCTCGGCCACCGCGCGACCGTCGGTGTGAATCCAGACGGCCGGCAGACCGGTGATCGGGTCGATGCCGTCGCGGCCATCGGGCCGGGAGACCATCCCGGCCGGCGGGATGGCCAGCAGCCGCCCCGAATAGGCCGTTCCATGACCGACGACGGTTCCCCGGATCTTGACCCGGTATTCGTTGGGCGCCAGGCTGATCTGGTCGTGAATCCGCAC
The DNA here is from genome assembly GCA_019237095.1 of Planctomycetaceae bacterium. Classification (GTDB taxonomy): domain Bacteria; phylum Planctomycetota; class Planctomycetia; order Isosphaerales; family Isosphaeraceae; genus Aquisphaera. The sequence continues at coordinate 11,134 of JAFAHT010000302.1, read as the reverse complement.
CTGGGGGACGATCAGCCCGAGCTCGCTTGCTACACGCTGGCGAACCGTCCGCAGCCGCTCGAGCAAGTCGCCGCCGCGCGTCGGGTCGGCAAGGCCAATCAGGCGAAAGCCGATCTCGAGCTCCAGCGGATCGACGTGCAGCAGGTCGTCCATGCCCTCGGGCGATGCCGCGATCGCCGCGGTGATCTCACCCGGGACCAGCCGAGAACCCATCGCGGCCGCGGTGTTTCGATCGGTCACTCTGCCGGCGCCGTGGTCGTCGGTTCGCTGGCCCGCATTGGCGCCGCTGTGGGCTCTCGTCTCGCGCTGCCGCGCCACGTTCGTCGGCCTGATTCCCGGCTCCGCCATGCCGTCCTCGTCGCTTTGCGTCCTCAGCAACAGCGCACCTGTCCCGAGCCCACCGGCCAGGGCGAGCAGGGGCATTTTGGGAAGCGGGGTGAACATCAGAAGACCGAGGAAAACCGCCGCCGTGCCCAGTACTCCACGGTTCCAGAAGAGCTGGCCCACCACGTCACGGCCCAGGTCGGTCGATGACGACGAGCGGGTCACGATCAGGCTCGCGGCCAGCGAGATCAGGAATGCCGGCACCTGGCTGACCAGCCCGTCGCCGATCGTCAGCTTCGTGAAGACGTTAACCGCCTCGCCCAGGCTCATATGATGGTTGAAGACGCCCAGGAACAGGCCGCCCGAGATGTTGACAAGCAGGATGACCACGCCGGCGATGGCATCGCCACGGACAAACTTGCCGGCTCCATCCATGGCGCCGAAGAAGTCGGCCTGGCGATAGACCTCGTCGCGCCGCTGGTGGGCCTCGTACTGGTCGATCAGACCGGCATGCAGATCGGCGTCGATGGCCATTTGCCGGCCAGGCAGACCGTCGAGCATGAACCGCGCGGCGACCTCGCTGATGCGGGTGGCTCCCCGAGTGATCACCACGAATTGGATCAGCACCAGGATTGAAAACAAGATCACGCCCACCAGCACCTGGTCACCCGCGACGAATTCGCCGAACGAGCGGATCACGCCTCCGGCCGCGTCCAACCCGTTCTCACCTCCATGAATGAGGACCAGGCGCGTCGTCGCCACGTTGAGGACCAGCCGCGTCAGCGTCGTGGTCAGCAGAATGGTCGGAAATGCACTGAATTCCTGGGGGGTCCGGATAGCCAGGGTTGTGAGCAGGACCACCACCGCCAGCGTCAAGTTGGCTGTGAGCAGAACGTCGAGCAGCCCGGGCGGAATCGGAATGACGAACACCAGGATCGCGCCGACGATGATGATCGGCAGGACCAATCCTGACGTTCGCCTCCAGCCGGAGGCGAGTGGACTCGACGTCGTGGGAGGCATCCGTTCCCCTCCACAGGCCCTTTGATACCGACGGAATGCGCCGGCACGCCCGCGATTGCCGGCCCTGACCGGCATGACCGGACAGCTTTCGGCTGGCGATCGTTCCCGAACCAGCCGCGAGTCCCGGGCGACACGACACGATCTTCACTGGGCGTGCCGACATTCCGGCCTGCCCTGCCGCTTTCTCCGCGGATACGTTGCTCGAGAATTCCGGCCTCCGCTGGATTAACAAACCGTCATTCATGAAGCCGAGAGCTGGCTCCCTTCAGATGTGTACCGGCAAAATACCGCCGATGCCTGCTGTTGTCCAGAGCGAAACCCGCATCGATGTCGATAACAGAAATGTTCGGTTCAGCTTACTTTAGCCGGCCAGGCCGCGGCGACTTCCACCATCAACTCGACTGGCAGAGTGGCGGGCAGAAGCGCACCCGAGGCGACATGCCGGGCCAGGCGGCGAGCCAGGTCGGGCGCATCAAGCTGGGGCAGCCGCGCTGCGAGGGCCGAGCGGCGCACTCCCTTTCCGGTGGTTCCCTGGGCGACGTTGCACACGGTCACGCGGCGCGGCGGTGGCCCCCCGGCAAGCACCAGCGTCAAGCCATCGTTCCCGGTGAGAACCAGACTTGCCCCCGCGACCAACTCCGGGGCATCGCCGCTCCAGGCCCTGGCGAGCCGCCGGCGTTTGGCGCGCAGCGACACATCGCCCTCCATCACCCGCACGTCCTCGCGCTGTTCTTGCGGCGTTGTCCGCAGCATCGCCTCGTATCGGACGTGGCGGAGGCCGAAATCCGCCAGACCCAAGACCATCATCACCAGCGCGAGAACTCTGGCAGGCTGAATCAGCGCGTGGCCCGTCGCGATGGCCAGTGCCGGGAATTCCAGGTCGCTCACCCGCTGGATTTCTGCCCATTGAGCGCGAATCGCCCAGTAGGAAACCCCGACGAGCACCACCGCCTTGATCACCGACCAGGCAATTCTCTCGAATCCGGCGGCCATTCCGCCGCCGCGGCCGAGAATCCAGAGACGGGTTGGGTCCGGGGCGATCAGCCCGATTGCCCAGAGCCCGCGGACCTGCAATTGATGAGCGGCCAACGCCCCTGCCGCGAATCCCGTCAATAACACACCCAGGGGAACAGCCACCGCCATGACCGCTTGCCGGATGTGGGTGACGAATGCCGGTCCATCGACCCAGACCACCGGGGGCCCGCCGGCCGATCGCCGCGCCAGTCCGATCAAGCCACCAGCCAGGTCTTCGCCCCAGAAGCCGAGCAGCAAGACCGCGACCAGCCAGCCGCCAGCCGCCGTGAGCTCCGGGCTATGCGCGACCTGCCCCTGCTCGCGCGCAATCTGCAAACGGCGTTTTGAGGCGGGTTGGGTTCGGTCCTCGGACATGGCACGGCCTCAGGCGCGATCGAGTTCGGAGCTCACGGCCCCCAGGGCCAGCTTGTCCATGCCTGCGAGAGCGTCACAGCCAGGGTCCCGAGGCTAAGGAGGATAAGAACGATTCCAAGCATCGAGCGAACGGGAAGAGAGAGCGCGAGGAAAGGCACGGCCGGGGCCAGCCGTCCAATCCAGCCCAGGACGATGCCTGCCACCGCGAGTGCGATGGCCACGGGGGCGGCGGCACGGAGTGAGAGTGCCAGGGCACCGCCGACCTGGGCAAAGACCTGCGAAACCGCGCCCTCGTTCAAACCCATGCCGCCCGCCGGGACAGCCCGATAGCTTTCGACCAGGGCGCCGACCAAGACAAGAGGACCTTCCATGGCCAGGAACACGGCCAGCGCGATCAGCCCGTAGAAATGGCCCAGAGGCGTGAGCTCTTCGCCGGTCTCGGGATCGAACAGGGCCGACGCCGATAGCCCCGCCTGCGCCGCCACAAGATCACCGGCCTGGCGAGCCGCCGCCACGATCAACCCCGCCGATAGCCCCAGAAGCCCTCCCACGAGCAGTTCCATCAGGGCCAGCCAGGCGACCCGCGGTCCGACTGGAAGCGAGCCGATCATGGGCTCGAGAACCGGAATCAGGACCACGCCGAGCATCAGGGATAGAATGATTCGCAAGTGCCAGTCCACTCCCGGGACGACGGTCAAAGGTGCCGTCATGCAGACCCCGCTGACGCGGGCGAGGACCAAGAGCCAGATAGGCGCATGGGCGGCGATCCAGAACTGATCAAGATGAATCAGATCTATGTTCATCATCTCGCCTGTCCGTGCCTGGCCATTCCGGGTCGGGGTGTGACAATGACTCCCCGCTCAGAGCAGGTCGGGAATCGAGCCGATCAGGTCTACCGTGAAGCTCACCCACCGGCCAACGAGCCAGGGAAGGATCGCCAGCAGGACCAGGAGAACCGCGACCAGTCGCGGTACCAGCCCCACAACGGGCTCGTGCAACTGAGTGACGGTCTGCAGAACATTGATCACCAGCCCGGCCAGCAGTGCAACCGCCAGCAACGGTCCACCCAGGAGTAGGGACATCCGGAGGGCTTCGCGCGACGAGTCGATCACGTGAGTCAGGTCCACGATAGCCATCCTTTCCTTGCTAGGATCCACCGACCGCGAAGCTCGACAGGAGCATCGATGCCACCAGCAGCCACCCGTCGGCAAGCACAAAAACGATCAACTTGATGGGCATGGCCACAAGGGTAGGGGGAAGCATGTACAGACCCATCGCCGCAAGCACCGCGGAAACGACAAGGTCGATGACAAGGAAGGGAAGGTACAAGATAAAACCAATCACCAGCGCGGTGGTCAGCTCGCTCAGCAGATAAGCCGGGGCCACGATCCGAAACGGAAACTCGTGGGCGTACTGGGGCTCGACCTGGCCCGGGCTGAAAGGCACCGCGTAGCGGTAGAGCGACCAGAGATGATCCTGGTGCTTCGTCTGGATGATCTGGTCGATCATGAACGTCTTGATCGGAGTCGAGCCTGCCGCCCACGCCTGCGCCGGCGTGGCCTGGCCCGAAGTGTAAGGGAGAATCGCCTGAGTGTAGACCCGCTCACCAACCGGCCGCATCACCAGCGCCGTGAGCAAAAGCGCCAGCACCATGAGCACCTGGTTCCCCGGTATCTGAGGGCTTCCCAGTGCCTGGCGGAGCAACACCAGCACAATGTTGATCCTCACAAACGCGGTGACCATCAGAGCGGCCATCGGCGCCATCCAGATCATTCCATACAACAACATGGTCGGCACCATGCGCAAGGCATCGCGCGGGTCCGGCATCGTCAGCTTCTTGCTGGCCCCCTGTTCTTGCAGCGCAGGTTCACCGCTGCGAAAGACGCTGGAATCAGAGCCGGCACCTGAACCAAAAACCATGCCTGATGTGGCGAGCGAGGCTCCGCGCTGCGCATCGGGAGACGGCGCGACATCGCTGCTGGGCCCCGCTCCGATCAAGACGAGGGCAAGCGGCAGCAGCGCCGCGGCCGCGATCAGACGCAGGCGCTTCGGCCCGGAACCGCTCATTGATCGTCTCCCGGGTGGATGTCCAGGCTGGGTGTTGCGCGAGTCGATGTGACCTCGAAAGGACGTGCGGTGCGAGCGTCAGGCGAGTAGGGGCGCCGGCGAACTGTACCGGCCGAGTCCAGGGCGCGTTCCGCCTCGGTCAACTCGCCGAGCAGGCTGGGGGCGCCTTGACTGCCGGTGCCGATCAGCAGGACCCGCTCTCCGGCCCGCACCAGGAAGATCGAGTGCCTGGACGAGAGGCTGACGCGGCCGACGACCCGTAACGATCCCGCGGACTCCTGGGGCCAGTACTTGCGGGCCGCGACGCAGATCGCCCCGCAAACCGCCAGGACCAGCGTGATTCCCGCCGAACCCAGCCACCACCCGCTCGAGCCGGGCCCACGTGGCGCCGACTCCGGGGTCATTGCGACCGAGCCAAGTTGCGAGACATGACCCGACGGCCGGGGAACGCGAAGCGGATCCTGGGACAGGAACGCGGCTTGCCTGTCGCCATCGGCGGCTTTCGAGGTCCCGCTCGAAGATGAAGGGGGTAACGAGACCGGGGCAGGCTCCTGGGCCCCGGCGGCGTTTCCATCGAAAGCCGCCAGAGGGATTGCCAGGAGCATCGATGCCACGATTCGTTCGCCTGCCGATTGTCTGCGGCCTGTTCCCCACATTTTTGGTTTCCCCCGCATGGCACGGCGACCGGTTGGTCACTCTGGCCGAAATCGCTAGACCAGTACCTCTTCACGCCCGCTGGGGTCTGGCAAGGAGATCGATCCCCGGTCGTGGAGGCGGCGAAACCGCTCGGCGATCTCGGCCTGGGCAACCTCCGCGTCGGAAAGCCGGAACGGCCCGAGGCCTTCCAGGAACCGCCGCAGCGCGGCGGCCGCGGTGGCATCCAGGGCCCTCAGGACCTTGGCCCGGACGGGCGGAGCCGCGCCGGCAAGAGCCAGGGCCCAGGTGGCGGTGTCCTCATCGTGATAGGCCCCGCGAATGTCCTGATCGGGCAGTCTGAGCAGGTCTTCAAACACGAAGCAGAGCCGGCGCAGACCCAGCCCCAAGAACTCCTCGAGGACAGCCGCTTGCTCGACCGGATCGATCCGGTCGAGCCGAGCAATCTCCCAGGTCACCGCCTCGACGGACGAGCGGTCGAGTTGAGCCAGCAACTGCGAGGCCAGCGACTGCTCCAGGCTGACCAGCACAATTGCCGCCTTGCGGAGCGGCGCGATCTGGGCCGCCACCGGCTGGTTGCCGCGTGCCGAAGAATCCGGCGAACCCTGGACCTCGACCGCGGCTCCTGCCCGCTCGCCACCGCCACCATCATGCCCCGTCGTGGCTGAGGACGTGGTCATGAGACGTCACCTCCCTGGCTGGTCCAGCGCTCGAGCACGCTGACTGCCGACTCGGGGTTGCGTCGAACGAACTCCCGAACCCGTTCCGAGGGACCGGGAGTCAGGGACGACCCCTCATGGTAACGCAGCTTGCGAGGAGCCGCTTCCGGCAGAACTGATGGGCGACGGGTGCTCAAGATCCACGATCCGAACGTCACCAGGGCGGCGGCCAGTGCCCCCATGGCCCCGGCGATTCCCCAGTCCAGCGCGATCCGCCGAGCATCGGAGGGCGGTGAGACGACCGGAGGGAGGTGTAGCGGCACCTCGTCGGAAATCATGTGGATCGTCGTACTCCAGGCCGAAGGACCGGACAGGGGCACGACCAGGGCGATCCCCGTCTTGATCTGTTCTTCGGTCCGAGCGACCAGCTTCTGCATTTCCTCGAGCGAAGGCTCCTTGTGGCTGGGTAATATGCCGACATGGTAATAATAGCTCCTCGGCACTCTCACCCACACCCGGCCGGTTTCGGCCGGGACATCGCGAGCCCCGGTTTGAGTAACGGTGCGGTGGCCGGGAGCTGACGGTGGGGTCGCGGTCGTTGTGGGGTTCGGTGCAGCCGCGCCCGTCGCGGCCCGGGGCGGCGGCGACGGAAGCTCCGGCTCGAGCGCCAGAGGCCGGTTGATCGCACCGGCGGGAGCCGAGACTTTCGGCTCGGCGGAGCCGGCCGGAGGAGCCTCGGGGCGGGTCGGCGGATCGACATGCTTCGAATCCGGCGCTGATCGCAAGGTCTGCGAATCGACCGTGTCCCGGCGCTGGGAGTGCCCCGGGGTGACGGGATCAAGGCCGGGACTTACCGTCTCGGACAATTGCACGGAGACGCGCACCCCGCCGATCCAATCGAGCTGCTCGAGGATCTCCTGGCTCAGTTCTTCCTCGCGCGCCCGGTTGTGCGACAGTGCGCTCAAGGCCGGATTGCCGGCATCGAGATACTTGTGTCCCCGGCGATCCACAACCGTGACCGCATCGGCGGTGAGACCCGGCTCATAGCCGGTCAGGATGGTCGTCAGCGCCTGCACCGTTCGGAAGGGAAGCTGGCGGTCTCCCTCGGTTTCCAGCCGGACAAACGCCGAAGGCTTGACCACCGGCTGAAGGCCCCACCGCGGCTTGGGCCGATTGATCCAGACAAAGGAGCCGACGATTCCCGGGAGATCGCCGATCATCGACTCGAGGATCTTCTCCCGCCCCTGGTACTCGCGCAGCTCCTTGTCGTGGAGAGATTCCCAGAAGTTCGACCCCGCCGACTGGTCGTCCCGGATCTCTCCCGGGGGACGCGGCCCGAGCGGGAGCTTGCTGATCGCGGCGGTTGCCTGCTCAAGCTGCTCCGAGGCGACTGCGACCCGCCGCTGGTCGTCGATGTGATAGGGAAACCGCTGGCGCTCGAGCACGCGCGTGATCTTGATCAGGTCGTCCGGGCCGTACTGCCGGCCGGAACCGAGGTAGGCACTCTCCGTCGTGGTCAGAGACCCGACGCCCAAGTAGCCCAAGAACACCAGTACCACGATGGTGACGGCGGCCAGCCCCCAGCGAGCCGCTGGGCTCCGGGCCGCCACCGATCGACGCAGCCGCTGCAACAGGGAACCAAAGCGGCCCAGGGCCAAATCGGAAGACATCCAGGTGAATCTCCCCATCAACCCTCCTCCGGACGACCGCAATTGCTCCGCGTGCGCCAGCGTGCGCACGTCACGAGTGCAACGCCGAAGCGGCCGGGCCCGTCACTGACCGGGACGGAAGGACCCATGCGGGCACAAGGAAAGGTATCCAAAGAGCGACCAAGGACGGTGAGACGAAGCTTGCCGGCCCCGGACCTTTGCCCGGAAACAGGCCTGCCACCCGGTCCGCCGCCCGAGCTGGCTCGCCCCGGCTAGGCTAGGCTCAAGACCGCGGCGAGGATTGCGCGCTCTTTCATTCCCTGGTCCGGTCCGGCATGCCCATCCCTGGGTGCGTGGTCCGGCGCTTCCTGCGGCGCCAGAGTTACGCACAATCGGCCTGGTTTGTCAATCGCGTCCAGTGCCGGGGGCGGTTCGGGGTTCGGCGGTTCGGCGGATCTCGAGATCGGAACCGACCGGTTGCGATGGGAGACATGCCGGTCGTGAAAAGCGAACGGTCCTCGCAATGCCTAGGCATTGCGAGGACCGTCATGCTGATGTCAGGTCACGCCGCTCGTGTGTGTGGGGATCGGCGTGGGACAGGGATCCTGACGCTCGGGAGCGGCGTCTTGCCTCTCTCTGCTTCCGTGCGAACCCGAGTCATCAGCCGGCCGGATGGATTCGATTCAGTACAGAAGCGAATCCACATACCGGCTCACAAGGTTTTTGCAGGTTCCGCGGAACCGTTCGGCTCAGTTTCCCGAGGGGGCCGGGAGCAGCAGGCCGCTGGTCTCTTTGACTTCCGGAGCCGGAGGAGCTTCGTCACCCGCGATGGCCGGAGTCATCTCGGCAGGAACCGAGGCGATGGTCGCGGCAGGCTTCGCAGCCTGGTACGTGTGCTGGCCAGCGCCATAGACGGGTGCGGCCTGAGGAGCGGCATAGCCCTGGCCCGAGGGAGCGGCATAGCCCTGGCCCGAGGGAGCAACCTGACCAGTCGCATAGACCGGAGCAGCAACGCCGCAGGTCTCGTAGCTCTGGCAGCCACCGCCGTGATGTCCCCACAGCCGCTTCTTCTTCAGGACCCACTCGTAGCAGACTGGGGGATTACACGCGGCCTTCAGCCTCTCGCAGAGGCCACTGAACCGGCTGCACTTTTGGGGCGCGCAACCGGTAGCGCAAGTTGCGATCGGTCCCTGGGCGCTTGCGATCGGGCCGCCTTGAGGAGAGGCCAGACCGCAGGTGGAACAACCATCATGAATGCCCGCCATGCTCACGCTGCAAAACCCAAGAGCGACGGCGAGGCTGAGGCTCAACATCAAGGGCTTCAACATGGGAGAATACTCTCCTTAGCTAACGTTTAATCGAGGGTAGCGATTCCGGCCGGCCGTTTCGCTCGACCCTGTTTCTTGTCGATCGTCCATGGCATCGAACCCTCAGTTCAGGTCTTCCCGGGACCCGAGACGTTGCCGTCTCCCCTCCGGTCGATACCACCAATTTGGTGCTCCCGAATTCTCGCCTTGGTTATCCATGGCGAGCCACTCGTTGTATCGTCCCCAAAACCCAGCCTCTTGAATGCGTTTCACGTTTTGTACCAACACCTTACGGCGGTCATCGTGACGGTCGTCAGGGTCGGGTAAAGCAGGGAAAATGGGCAAGAAGAAGCGTCCACATAATCCACGCAAACCTACTTCTCGGCGTGTCCGACTTTCCTTGACCGCCAAGCTTGCCGCGATCCACACCCGAGTTCGCACCGATCGGGTCGAGTTAGACCGCAAGGATTACCGGGGCGCCGCGGTGAGCCGATGATCGTCATGGACCTGGAGCAAAGTCAGGGTGTTTCGCTTCAGTCCGTCCTCCTGGTAGAGCGGCGTGGCCAGACCGGCCAGGTCCGGGGCCATGCGGTCGTACAGCACGGTACGGATCAGTAGGAATGGTTCCTCTGGCCCATGGATTCGCAGCCAGTCGATCAGGCCGAGCTTCTGCCGGTCCAACAGCCTGAAAGTCGGATCGGAGGCCGCGCCGAAGGGAAGGCGTGTGTTGATGAAATTGCCAACCTTGTCGAAACTATCGCTGTAACGTGGCTGGCTGCCCGGCACGGGTACAAGGCGACGATTGCCCAGGTAGAACCACAGACCCTCGTCGATCTCATGAAAAAAATGCAAAGTCTTGGCCGCCGAAGGGAGCCGGCGCTCGAGTTGCCGCGCCAGTTGACGGTGGCCGCGAGCCGGGTTATCGGGCGGTGCGAGAATGCCGTAGCCGATCAACGCCCCGACCGCGCAGGCCGCCGTGATCGGCAAAAGCGCCAGCACGTCGCTGCCTCGCCGCCACATGCCCAGGCCCAGCGCAACGCCGCACGCAACGGCACCGACGATGACCGCGATCCCTATGGGGTCTGGGGCGGTCAGGTAGTTTCGGCTCAACAGGGGCGTCAGAATCCCCGCGAGGAAGACGACGAGCCACTGGACCCCCAGCAAGACAGCCGCCACCCGAGCTGAGGCCGGTCGAGCAGGATCACGGGCGGCCCGACTCAAGCGAATCCAGGCCATGCCCACCAGCAGGGCCACTCCCGGCAGGCACGGTATGTAGTAATTCGGTTTGGCAACCGCCCAGGCGCTGAACATCGCCAGGTTACCGACCGCCCAGCACCAGGGGAACCAGACCGCGCCTGGCCTCCACGGCAGCCTGACCCGGCGGTTCCGGACCAGAGGCAGCACCATCCCTGTCAGCGCCGCAACCGGCCAAGGCAAGACGAGAACGGGCAGCGCCAGACCCAGAACGGAGCGGTTCTGATGGGTGATCGGCAGCATCCCCGTCTTCTGGCCGATCTCCATCATCCAGACTCCCAGCGCGTTGGAATCACGGAGCAGGACCGGGACCGGCCAGCTCAGTGCCAGACTGAGGAAGATCAGGAGCCCTGCGCCATCGGCCAATCGTCGCAGGCCCGTACCGAGACGGCCGATGGCCGCCAGGTAAGGCCCCAGTGTCAATCCCACGAGCATCAAGATGATCGGTCCCTTGCACAAAAACCCAAGGCCCAGCGCGAGATAGAAAACCAAGGTCCAGCTCCGTGGTCCGGGCGGGTCAGCGTCCGGATTGCCAGTCGAGCGGCGGCTTGGGCGCGCAGTTCCGTGCAGTCGGCACCAGGCTGCGAACAGAGCCAGCGTGGTGCACAGGCCAAGCGGTCCGTCGTTGCCTGCTTGCCGGAGCTCCGCGATGAACAGCCACATGGTGCACAGGGCCATGGCGGCAGCAAGGGCCAGCCCGCGGCCGCCGATTCGCGCCGCCAGCAGATAGACAAGGGCCACGGTCGCCAGGGCCGAGAAGGCGCCCGGCAGGCGGACCACCCACTCGTCGCGCCGGCCCGTGAGCGCCATG
>JAFAHT010000181.1 GCA_019237095.1 Planctomycetaceae bacterium | reverse complement strand
CACGCGGGTCGGGCCCACGATGCGTCCTGGCGTCGGGCACGATTTGCGGCCTTTCCGGATCATCGTCGCTGGTAGGTCCCCACGAGCTCGGCTTCGGCCAGGATGTGGCCTTGCATGGCCTTGAGCAACCCCGGCTTGTCAATCCCGGCGGCGACGCTCAGGAGCGCGTCCAGGGCGTACAGCTTGAAGTGATAATGATGAACGCCGTGCCCCTTTGGCGGAGCTGGTCCGCGATAGCCGATAGTCCCCCACGAGTTTCTCCCCTGGATGGCGCCGGAGGGGAAGCTGGATGCTGGCTTGGGGGGGACGCCCTCAGCGATTCCCGGATCCGCCGCCGGGATCTTGGAGATGACCCAGTGGACCCAGGGCTGCGGGCTCGGAGCGTCGGGGTCGTCCACGATCAGCGCAAGCTCGCGGGTATCCGGAGGAAGGCCGGACCACGCCAGGGGCGGTGAGAGGTCCTCGCCATCCCCCGTGTGCCGCTTGGGGATGACCGCACCGGGGGCAAACGCCGGGCTTTTCAGAACCGATGACATGATCGTACTCCAGGCTCGAGTCATTCCGGGACCATTGTATCGAGTGCAAGGGCGCGTCTCCGGTCCACCCAAAGAGACTGACTTCTTCATCGTAATCAATCAGCCTGCCGGCCGTGAACACAAAGGACTTCGAGCTCGCAACGAAGCAAGCAGATCCAGCCGCGAGCAGCCTCAGGGCCGTTTCATTGCCTGAGCGGGATTGACGGTGTCTCTTGAGGCGTCCCTGGCTGAAACTCGGTCTGATCCCGCGAAGCCCAGACCCGAAGCCCATGCACGGACCCCACCCTCCATGACGTTCAAGGACCAAAGCCGACTTCCTGATACGGCTCCCCCGGCTTGTGCGAACTGATCTGGATCGTGACCTTGCGATCCAGACGCTTGAGGAAGTCGAACAGCTTGTCGGTGGTGAAGCGGTTGAAATGCCCGTTCATCAGGTGGGACACTTCCGGCTGTTTGATGCCGAGCAGGGAAGCAATTTCCCGCTGCTTGAGATTTTTATCTTTAAGCAATTTATAGACATGAAATCCTAGTTTTGCACGCGCAAACAGCTCGTCGGCATCCTCTAGCCCCAGGTCGGCAAAGACGTTGCCTGAGCCTTCCTCGAATTCGGTTTCCGGCCGGTCGTCATTCCTCATGTTTGGCCTGCTCTGTTGCCTCTGCGTATCGCTGTTTGATCAATTCCACCTCATGTTTTGGCGTCGCGATGCCCCTCTTGGATTTCTTCTGGAAAGCGTGCAGCACGTAGATTTTCTCACCGAGCTGGACGGCCAGCACCGTGCGGTAGGCTTCGGCTTCATACCGCAAGGCGATCTCGAATACGCCGCTGCCTACCCCCTTGAACGGCTTGGCATCCTTCGGCATTCCGCCGAACTGGATCAGTTGCAGCTCGTCGCCAATGATCTTTTGTGCGCCTTTGGGAAACGCCTGGAGGTTCCGCTTGGCGTTTCCCATCCAGACCAGAGGTCGCAGCACCGGCGTTTCAAGACCCTCGTCATCCTCCGTACTGGCCAAATCTCCACGCTCCTCATGGTATAGGAAATTTACTTTAGTATCAAATTCCGCCTGTCAAGCACTATAGCGTCCGCCGGCCGCCTGCCGAACCGATTCGTGACGCACCGCGTCGCGGATCGTCCCGGACCATGACCGGCTCGCGCTCCGCGACGGCGACGATGGCGCCCGTGGCCCCGAGGCTGCCGGGCAAGCCAAAGCGACGTACTGGGAAAGTCGCAAGGAGAGCCGCAACGAAATCGCCCTGGCGAGCTTCCCGACTCGACTTGTGGAAATCGGCTCTAACTGGCATCTTGCCCGTTCTTTCTTGCCGGACTGGGGTTCCGCGCCCACGGTCGGACCGTTTTCTCGAGCGTTGCCTGGAGGGAGCAAGCACGGATGCAGCCGATTCTGATGGAGGTTCCGGGTTGGGGCATCAAGATCCATTCCTACGGAGTGATGATCTTGCTCGCCTGTACAGGCGCTTTGTGGATTACGGCCTGGAGGGCCAGGCGTGAAAAACTCGAAGTGAGCAGTGTCTACGAGCTGGCGGGCTGGCTTTTTCTGGGAGGAGTCATCGGGGCGCGTGCCCTGTTTGTGATCCGGCACCCAGAGACGGTTCATTCCGCGGTCGACCTGATCCGGAGCTGGCAGGGCGGCAACGTCTTCTATGGCTGCATCATGGGAGGACTTACCGGCTCTCTCCTGTATTGGTGGCGACGTCCCTTTCCATTCTGGCCGATGGCCGATGCCGTCGCGCCAGCGTTGGCCGTGGGGATCACGCTGGGACGCATCGGCTGCTTCCTGGGCGGCTGCTGTTATGGTTCAGTCTGCGACCTACCCTGGGCAGTGCGGTTCCCCAAGGGCACGCATGCCTGGTTGGGACAGATCGAGCAAGGGATTCTGCCGCCCGCCGCGGAGTTTTCGTTGCCTGTACACCCGACGCAGCTTTACGCCGCTCTCTCCGGAGTGATCATCCTGGCGATCCTGTGCGCGTATTTTCCTCGTCGCCGCCGCGATGGCGAGGTGATGGCGCTGCTCATGATCCTTTACTCGCTCACGCGGTGGCCGATCGAGAGCCTGCGAGGCGACGAGACGGCGGTCTTCGCGGGAATGACCCTGTCACAGAACATCAGCGTAGGGCTTTTGCTTCTGGGGCTGGTCTTCTGGGTTCAGCTCTCCAGTCGGCCTGCCGGACGGCATGTCGACAGCGC
>JAFAHT010000139.1 GCA_019237095.1 Planctomycetaceae bacterium | reverse complement strand
GACGTCCCTTACATGCCGTTCCCGGTCGCCTGACGCGGGGGTCGTCATGCCGGTCCTCAGCGATCCTCTTTCTCCGGGATGTACGGGATCAAGCCCTTCCGCAATGCTTCTTCCTGGAACTCCCGCTTCAGATGCCGGGCGTCCACGACGAAGCCGTTGATCTTGATCATCCAGGTGATCGGGTTCGTGTCCATACGACTCGGCAGTGTCCAATGATGATCGAACTGCCGAATCTTGAGCATGGTGCGGATGGTCTTCGATTTGCCTTGGCCGGTGCTTTCGCCGACCCCGAACGCCTTGTCGATGGCCGTCAGCTTCATGTGCGGCTTGTTACTGCTGTCGTCAAGAAAGTTGACCCAACCAATCGTGCGGATAATCCCACAGGCCCAGGTCTCCGGCTTGCCGCCGAGCAAGGGGGACGGGCGTTTGCGGCCCAGCTTCTCAGCCAAACGACGGCAGAGGACGGCATACTCTTCGTTCAGCCTCTCCCGGCAAAACTGGTCCGTCATTGCGACGATCAGCTCAAGAACTGGGCCGACTTCCACAGGACCCTTGCGCTTTGCCATGTGTCCCCAGTCCTGGTCTTTGTCCATGAGTCGATGTCAATGGTCGGTGTCTTCTACGTGAGCGGTACGGATCAACTCACCGAAGGCGAGAGCCTCGGTCGAAATGGAGCTACTTTATTCCCAGTTCAGCGGCGACCGCTGCCACTCGTTTCGCCGCCTCCTTGTTGGACATCCCCCGAGTCTCTTGCAGGAAGCGGATCGCTTGTTCACGATCGCCTATCCTCACCAGCCCGTAGAGCTGCATCTCCCATCGGGAATCGACCCCAGGAGCGGCGGCTTTGAGCCACTCCACACGGACCTTCCCGTCAGAGATGCCGCATAGGAGAATCCGCCGCTGGTCGTCCGGGTAGTGATTCTTCTTATACTGGATAAGCTCATCAATCATTGCGTTTATGTCATTCGACTTGAACTCGTTCCAGAGTTCTGGATTCTCGGCTTCGATCGTTTCCCAGACGTTGCGGTAGCCCTCTCTGGAATCACCAAGTCCAACACTCTCGTTCCATGCTGCGTTGGCGAAGAAAAGCGCAACGTGCGCTGCCTCTGAAGATGGAACTTCACTGGGGTGGCGAAGAAGACGTTCCGACATCTCCTTCATGATCTCGGACATTTTGCGAGGCTGGGCAGTCATGGTCGTTTAGTCTCCTCCCTCTCATATGCGTCTGCTGGCGATCCTGATCTTCTTCATTTGCTCCGTCAAGAGCAGCGGCAACGGCGTTGTTCGCTCAATCTCGCTTGCCCTGACGGCGCTTCTTTGCTGCCTCCCGTTCTCTCATCTTCGCCAACGTGGTATCAAGGTAGCGGACGTAACCCTCTGGGCTCATCCATCCCTTCGGACAAATGACACGCTCCAGATCATCACCGATGAGCTTGAGGAACTGGTGCGTCTCGCTGGTCGTGCGTCGGACCCGCACCTTGCAAGTATTCGTTCGGCCGAACCATCCTTGCCGGGCGTGGTAGTCTGGCCCCCGGACCGCAGCATCTGACGCGGTACCGGGAGAATCATTATGGCTGGGACAGGACGGCATACAGACCACCAATCGCGGCTCGATTGGTGGCGCCGGCAAATCCAACGGCAGCGGATGGCGAATCTCACCGTCACCGATTTCTGCCGACAACCCGGCGTCAGTGTCGCAACCGTCACTGTATCGCTCGGACCGACCGACAACAGAGCTTGGGCCGCCAAGATGCAATCCCCGTCCAACGCATCAGGGCCCGCCGTTGGCAACCCGGCACTCCGCGCCGCGCAGCCCACAGTTCGGCAGCCCGCAGCATGACGTCGGTTGTAATGGGTGCGTAGTCGAGCGTGGCCTTGACTTGGTCAAGACGTCGGATACCGGCAATTGCCTGGATATGGATCAGCTTCCGACGCACCTCGTAGTCGGCGATCTCCGGAACGAAGACCCGAACCCGAACCCCGGCCGCAGCCAGGTCCTTCACCCACTGCCGACACTGGTCTGACTTGGGCCTACCACGCGGGTTGGTCAGCATGCCGAGGGGGCCGGAGTCAAGGAACACGAGTCTCATTGCCGGAAGCGCCTGCGCGGGGACAGGGGTTCCTCGTCGATGGCCTTCATCAGCGCGTTGAGGGTCTGCCTCTGCTCCTCTTCGTCGCCCATGTCGTCGAGGGCATCCAGGCCCCTGGCGATTTCAACCGCCTGTGCGCGGATCTCTTCGACGGTCATCGGGAGGGCCCGGCCAGTGGCGTCAACTGAGCAATGAGGCGAAACCGCCGAGTGTGTAATGCCCATGGTCAAGACTTCCATTGTTGTGTGTCGATTCGAGACCTCAGTCCGAGTGTGAACCTTGTGCGACGGCCAAAGACTGCATGCGGTCTGACAGCCTCCGTCGGAGTGGCATCGCTACGTGCGGTCGAGCGCGGCCCGACAAGTTCTATTGTAGCCGAAGTTCTCCTTGGTCACTCAAGTGTGTGATTGAAGGGCGATCGGGGTGACCCGGGGCTAGCGCCTCCAGGCTACGATCTGCCGCCGCCGCACGGCTTGAACCAGGTACCTCGAAGGCTGGTTCGGGCAGGGCCGGGAGACCATTGCCGAAGGAAACAAATTCGCAACGAAAGCAGTCGGGATCAGAAGGCGGTCGAGAACAACTTTGCAGCATGCCAGCCCCGCTCCAGCCACACGACCGGAAGACGCACTACACCGGCAATCCAAAGTCGAGCAAGACCTGCCTCAAGTGGTTGACGATCGGTTCCTCATGTTCGCGCCGGGCGGTCCGGATCGATTCTCAGCACGCCCGCCAATGTGCCAGCGCGGGCCGCTTGATCGTCCGCTCCAGACAGTTCCGCGGTTTGACCCCGAAAAACTCCCAGCGAGTCTTGCCGAAGCGTGGGGCGAACCATCTCCATGAAGGGCTGCTGATGAGAGTCGTGCAGACGATCAGCGGTTGGCCCGTGCTCGACTTGCGGACACCGGGGTCCGGCTCAACGTTCGTCTCATTCATAAGATATCGACCCGACACCGGCAACCCCGGTTCAAGTGCCCCTAGCATCCCTCTCTTCTCTTTCGTATCTTGAGTTGACGCAACGGCAGCGGCGGCGTCAATGTCGCCGCTTCTGCCGCTTCCCGGCGCGGTGGACCTGATCGGGATGAGGAGCCCACGCAGGCCTTGGACCTCTCGAGCTTGCCCGCGGCCCTGGATGGGCCGGTCAACATTGCCTGGCATCTGCACGCAATGGCTGCCCAGCGGCCCGACACCCTCGCCGTGGTGGTTCCCGAGGGCCGAAACCGCGCGGGGCGGGTCCGCTACAGCCATCTGACGTATCGCCAGCTTGACGAGGACAGCGACTGGATCGCCGCTGGACTGGCCGAGCTCGGCGCCGGCCCGGAGACCCGGGCAGCCGTGATGGTCAAGCCCGGGCTCGATTTCTTCGCGCTCGTCTTCGCACTGTTCAAAGCCGGGGTCGCGCCGGTGCTGATCGATCCGGGAATGGGGCTTTCGAGCGTGGGCGGGTGCCTGCGCCAGGCGGCACCGGAACTCTTCTTCGGCATCCCTCGCGCTCTTCTGGCCAGGCGGGTTCTGCGCTGGGGCCGGCCATCGGTGCGGCGGGTGATCGCGGTCACGCCCGGGCGCAAGTGGCCCGGTTTCGAGACCCTGGACGACCTGCGCCGGGCGGGACGGCGGGCACTCGAAGAAGGAGTGGTCACGGCACCGGTCTTCCGTCCCATCGCGCCGCACCAGACCGCCGCGATCCTCTTTACCAGCGGCAGTACTGGGCCGCCCAAGGGCGCGGTCTATACCCACGCGATCTTCCAGGCGCAGGTCGAGCGGTTCCGGTCTCTCTACGCGATCGAGCCCGGCGAGATCGACCTTTGCACCTTTCCCCTCTTTGCACTCTTCGCTCCCGCCCTGGGGATGACGTCGATCGTTCCGGAGATGGACCCGACTCGCCCGGCCCGCGTCAACCCCGACAAGCTATTCCAGGCCATCGATGATTTCGGCCCGACCAACCTGTTCGGTTCGCCGGCCTTGTTGCGGCGAGTGGGGCCGGCCGGCGCCGCCCGGGGCCTGAAGATTCCCACTCTCAGGCGGGTGGTCACCGCGGGCGCGCCGGCCTCGGCCCGGGTGCTTGGCGAGTTCGCCCGCTTGCTCGAGCCGCCGGCGGAGATCTTCACACCCTATGGTGCGACGGAGGCCCTGCCGATCGCGTCAATTGGCAGCACCGAGATCCTCGAGGAAACGCGATTCCAGACCGACCGGGGAGCCGGCGTCTGCGTGGGCCGGCCAGTGGAGGGCATTGAGGTCCGGATCATCCGCATTGACGACGGACCGATCCCCTCCTGGTCCGACGACTTCGAGGTGAGCGACGGGACAGTCGGCGAGATCGTTGTGGCCGGGCCCGTGGTCACGCGGGAATATTTCCAACGACCCAAAGCCACGGCACTCGCCAAGATTACCGATCCCGCCCGGGGCACCTTCTTCCACCGGATGGGCGACCTGGGCTACCGCGACGATCGCGGCCGCCTCTGGTTTTGCGGCCGGAAATCGCACCGGGTCATCCTCCACGACACCACGCTCTACACCATCTGCTGCGAAGGAGTTTTCAATGCCCACCTCGATGTGGCTCGCTCGGCCCTGGTGGGCGTGCAGGGCAAGCAGGCGATGATACCCGTGCTCTGCGTGGAACCGGTTCGTTCCTTGAATCGCCAGGACCGCGACCGTGTCAGGGGCGAGCTGCTCGACCGCGGGGCGGCCTTTTCCCATACCAGGCGGATCTCAACCATCCTGTTTCATCCTTCGTTCCCGGTGGACATCCGCCATAACTCCAAGATCTTCCGCGAGAAGCTGGCGGTCTGGGCCGCGAGGAAACTGCGATGACAGGCGGCCAGGAGGCGCCCGTTCTGGTCACGGGCGGCGGTGGGTTTCTGGGGTCGGCGATTGTCCGATTGCTGCGTGCCGGAGGCCAGGCCGTCCGTTCGCTGACACGGCACCGATATCCCGAGCTCGACGCGCTCGGGGTCGTTCAGTTTCTGGGCGACGTGGCCGATCTCGCGATCGTCTCGAGGGCGGTCGCGGGTTGTGTGACAGTTTTCCACGTGGCGGCCAAGGCGGGGCTATGGGGCCCTTATGCGCAGTACCACAACAGCAACGTAGTTGGCACTCAGAATGTGATCGCGGCATGTCGCGAACACGGCGTGCGGCGCTTGATCTACACCAGCTCCCCCAGTGTCATCTTTGCGGGCCACGACCTCGAGGGAGTGGACGAGTCGGTTCCTTACGCCAAGCACTACGACGCGGCCTATCCGGCGACGAAGGCGATCGCGGAGAAGCTGGTTCTGGCGAGCAACGATTCGACTCTTGCCACCGTGTCACTGCGCCCGCACCTGATCTGGGGGCCGGGAGACAACAACATCCTGCCGCGGATCTATGCCCGGGCGCGGGCTCATCGACTCTTCCAGATCGGCCGGCTCAACCCGCTCATCGACCCGACTTACATCGACAACGCCGCCCTGGCCCATCTGCTGGCCGCCGAACGCCTCGAGCCGGGCTCGCCGATCACCGGCCGGGCCTATTTCATCGCCCAAGGCCAGCCCGTTCCTCTCTGGGACATGGTCAATCGATTTCTCGAGGTGGCTCATCTTCCCCCCGTGAAGCGGAGCATCCCCCTGCCCCTCGCGGTCATGGGCGGCGGATTTCTCGAGACCCTTTACACCCTGTTGAGTCTTCCCGGAGAACCGCAGATGACGCGGCTCCTGGCGCGTGAGCTCTCCACCGCGCACTGGTACAACCTGGACGCCGCCCGCCGCGACCTGGGATACTCGCCGCGGGTGAGTACCGAGGAAGGTCTCAGGCGGCTCGCCGAATCGATGTGCGCTGGCCCCGCCTAAGAGCGGGTGCCCTCCGTCCGCGGGGGCCGATCGTGCTCGATCAGTCGCGGTAGCCAGATCGACAGGCAAGCGCCTCCCGCTGGATTGTTGCAGGCTGTCAGCCGGCCCCCTTGCTCTCTGAGGATCTGTGAGGCCAGGTAGAGCCCATAGCCGGTTCCCCCTTGCTTCGTGGTGAAGAACGGCTCGAGGATCCGATCGAGGTAGGCTTCCGGGATGCCCGGGCCGTCGTCGCTGACGTCGATTTTGACCCAGCAGCAGCCGTCCTGGTCCACAGATTCGGCTCGAAGCCAGATGTGCCCTTTCTGGCGCGTGGTGGCGATCGCCTGGTGGGCATTGCTCAAGAGCTCGATCAGCACCTGCATGATCCGGCCGGCGTCGGCACGAACTGGCGAAGGGGCGGTCTCGATTTCGGCTTGCACCGAGATGCCCCGCCCGCTGGGAGGCAGTCCCTTGACGAACAACTCGACCGATTCGTGCAGCAGTGCCCCAAGGTCGACGACCTGGAACTGAGGAGGGCCGGCCCGGACCGTGGACATCAAATGCTCCAGCCTGACCTGAAGCAAGTGGGCCCCGCGGAGGATCGAGTCAACCCACTGGAGATTCCCGTCGTCCGGATTCAGGCCAAGACGGAGCAATTCCGCGCTGCCACGGATGACCGAGAGCGGCCCGCGGATCTCGTGGATGATGCCCGCGAGCAGACGTCCCACCTGAACAAGCTGCCGGTTGAGCATGGCCAACGCGACGAGCTGCCGGTACTCCACCAACCGCCGAACCCGCGCCAGGACCAGTTCCGGGGCCGAGTCCTTGGCGACGTAATCGTCGGCTCCGGCCTGGAGGCCGGCCAGAACGTCGCTGTCGTCATGCCTGACCGTGAGCATGAGCACAGGAATTCCGCCCGCCTCAGGATCGCCACGCAAGGCCCGACAGACATCGAGCCCATTGAGGTCGGGAAGATTCATGTCCAGGACGATGACATGGGGACGGACCTCCAGCGCCTTGGCCAAGGTCTCCGACCCCTGGTCGACCTCGAAGACCGTGTAGCCCGCGCGCGCGAGGATCGTGCGAAACAGTGCGCGATCGCCCGCGCTGTCGTCCACGATCAGGACGGTGCCCTTCTCCTCCATGCATCAACCCTCGTTTTGCGCCATCTACGGCCCTGCGGCTTTCTACGCTCGCTACGTGACGAGGCCTTCACCAAAGATTAAACACTGGTCAATTCCGATCGGGCCGATCGTTTCGTAACAGGCTCTTGGTTATAATACGCCATGAGGTCAATCTCCGAGAGAGGAGTGATCCATTCGGGCTCGGCCAGCGAATTCCGGCCAGCATGACCAGCACCGCGAAACACGTTCTCCAAGACAATCACAGCAACGACCATGGCCACAGGTTTGCTCACGCCGCCCGACGTTTCTCCCCTCCCCATCGAGAGTTACCGGCATCTGCCCGATTCCGGCCTGGAGCAGAGGATCAGCCAGGTCAAGTCAGAACTGGGAGAGTCTCTGCTGATCCTGGGACACCACTATCAGCAAGACCAGGTCATTCGATTCGCCGATCTTCGTGGGGACAGCCTCAAGCTCAGCCAGCTTGCGGCCGGGAGCCAGAACTGCCGGTCCATCGTCTTTTGCGGTGTCCACTTCATGGCGGAGACCGCGGATATTTTATCACGCCCCGAGGTCCAGGTCTTCCTGCCCGACCTTTCCGCCGGCTGCAGCATGGCCGACATGGCCGACCTGGACTCGGTCGAGGCGGCATGGGCCGACCTCGGCGAGATCATCGACACCAAAGACCTGATGCCGGTGACCTACATCAATTCGACTGCGGAATTGAAGGCATTCTGCGGCCGGCACGGCGGTATCGTCTGCACCAGCTCCAATGCGCGGGCCGTCCTGGAGTGGGCCCTGGCAAGCCACCGCCGGGCCCTCTTTTTCCCGGACCAGCACCTGGGCCGGAACACGGCCCGGACCATGGGAATCCCGCTCGAGCAGATGGTGATCTGGGATCCCCGTTTGAACCTTGGCGGCAATACCGAGGAGGCCATCGACGGGTCGAGGATCCTGCTCTGGAAGGGCCACTGCTCGGTCCACCAGATGTTCAAACCCGGGCACGTGACGCAGTTCCGACACCAGTTTCCGGGAATCCAGATCCTGGTTCATCCCGAGTGCATGATGGAAGTCGTCGCGGTGGCCGACCTCGTCGGCTCGACGGAGTTCATCATCCAGACCATCGAACGGGCCCCCGCCGGCTCGAGCTGGGCCATCGGGACCGAGCTCCACCTGGTCAACCGGCTCGCAGCCGAGCACCCCGATAAGACCATCCATTTTCTTTCCCCCATGGTCTGTATGTGTGCCACTATGTACCGGATCGATCTGGCCCACCTGGCGTGGTGCCTCGAGAACCTGGCACGGGGAACACCCGTGAATCTGATCCGAGTCGCGTCCGAAACCGCAAACTGGGCCAGAATTGCTCTTGAGCGAATGCTTGTCTTGAAATAACCTCCATGCTTTGCTCCAGGTCGGCTGCACCATGCTCGCAACACCCCCGGCTAATCTTTGCCCCCAGTGCTCGATGTTTTCTGCGTCTTACAAAATTCAGCGTTCAACAACAATCATGCCCTGTTTCCGGCGGGAATGGGGCCCGACTGGCTCATTGCAGGGCTCGTCGGTTGCACTCGGCAAGGTCGGTCACTAAGTTTGAGGGCAGCCGGAAACAGAAACTCGTGAGACGACGGACCACCAAAACGGATTGGGAAGCGAGTCAACTATCATGGCTGTAATGACAAAACAGGGGCAGGTCACCTCGCAGGCCGATATCGAACTGACGATTCATGCGAGTCACTGGAACCCTTTCACTGTGCTGGGTATTCATGAGATACCCGGAGGCACGGACGGACTGAAGGACTGGGTGATCCGGGCCTTCCTGCCCGAAGCGCGCATGGCCTGGGTGGTCGATCTGCTGCCGGGCGAGCCCGGCGAGCTTGTTCCCATGGAGCGGTTGCACCGTGACGGGCTCTTTCAGGCTGTGTTCAGCGACCGGGCCGAGCCGTTCATGTACCGCCTGAAGATCGAGAGCCACGAGGGGCATCAGTGGGAAATTGTCGATCCTTACCGGTTCGGGCCGGTGCTGACCGATTTCGACCTTCACCTCCTGGGAGAAGGAACGCACCTGCGCAACTACGAGCGGCTGGGTGCCCATTTGCGCACCCATGAGGGGTTCCGGGGAGTTCACTACGCCGTCTGGGCCCCCAATGCCGAACGCGTCAGCGTGACTGGCAACTTCAACCACTGGGACGGACGCCGGCATCCGATGAGGAACCGGGGCGCCACCGGAATCTGGGAGCTGTTCATCCCCGACCTCTGCGAGGGTGAGGTCTACAAGTTCGAGATCAAGAGCCGCAACCACGGCTACGTCGTCCAGAAGGCCGACCCTTACGGGTTCGCCTCCGAACTTCGCCCCAAGACTGCGTCGGTCGTCTGGGACCTCTCCAAGTTCACCTGGGGCGACCACGAGTGGATGGCGACCCGGGCTCAGCGGCAGGCGCTCGACCGCCCGATCTCCGTCTACGAGGTCCATCTCGGCTCATGGAAAAAGAGTAGCGAATCGGCGACCGGCTTTCTGAACTATCGCGAGCTGGCCCACGACCTGGCCGCGCACCTCGAGCACACCAAGTTCACGCACATCGAGCTGATGCCAATCACCGAGCATCCTTTCGACGGAAGCTGGGGCTACCAGCCGGTTGGCTATTTCGCGCCGACCTCCAGGCATGGCACGCCCGACGACTTCGCCTACTTCGTCGATTACCTGCATCGCCACGGCTTCGGGGTGATTCTCGACTGGGTCCCTGCGCACTTCCCCAACGATCTGCACGGTCTGGGGTACTTCGACGGCACCCATCTCTACGAGCACGCCGACCCGCGGCTGGGTGAACACCGCGACTGGGGCACCAAGATCTTCAACTACGGCCGTGCCGAGGTGCGCAACTTCCTCTTCGGCAACGCGCTGTTCTGGCTCGACCGGTACCACATCGACGGCCTTCGGGTCGATGCGGTGGCCTCGATGATTTACCTTGACTACTCGCGCAAGCCGGGCGAGTGGATCCCCAACATGTTCGGCGGCAACGAGAACCTGGAGGCGATCGATTTCCTCAAGCGGCTGAACGAGATCTGCCACCGTGAGCACCCGGGAATTCTGACCATCGCCGAGGAATCGACGAGCTGGACGGGCGTGTCCCGGCCCACCTATCTCGGCGGCCTGGGCTTCAGCCTCAAGTGGAACATGGGCTGGATGAACGACACCCTCCGCTACATTTCAAAGGACCCGGTCTACCGCAAGTAC
>JAFAHT010000562.1 GCA_019237095.1 Planctomycetaceae bacterium | reverse complement strand
TTCCTTGATGTCCAGCAGTTGGTAGCCATCGGGAGGGCCGGCTCCCTCGACGAGTGCCAGGTAGCGGCGCACTCCCAGACTGCCCACGCCGACGATCCGGAAGACCAGGTCGTGAACCTTGAAAGCGTCGGGCTTGCCCAGGCGCTGGCCGTGGGATTCGAGTGCCGCGGCGACCTCGTCAAACCGCTTGCGCGAGACGTCGAGCGCCGTGTCAGTCCGTCGGATCAGCGGCCTTCCGTCTGCCTTTCGCCTGGTCTTGGCCTTCAGGAGCTGGGCCTGGGTGGCGAGGGCCGTCGAGCCCAGAATTTCCTGGATCGGGCCATGGCCGCCGTGGGGAACGATCTCATGGACGGAACGGCTTTCGACTGCCTTGAGCACGGCCTTGCGGTAGTTTTCCAGATACGCCAGGGCCATGCCGGTAGCCTGGCTCGGCTTGAGCTTCCACTGTTCCGAGGCCAGGATGATGCTGGTCGCGCAGCGGACGACGTCGAAGCTGCACGGAGCGACGACCGCCTCGTCGAAGTCGTTGAGGTCGTAGCGGAATTCTCCCTCCGTGGTCCGTTGGGCGCCGAAGTTCTCCAGGTGCAGGTCGCCGGAGATCAAGACGTCCGGACCGACATCCAGGGGCCGGAGTTCGGGCCAGTCCCGGCAAAACAGGTGATCGGCCCCCCGGAAGAACGTGAACGGGTCGGCACGCATCTTCCGCAGCTTGAGCCGCAAAAGTCCCGGCTTGCGGTCCTGGTTGAACTGGAGGATCGCGCCCAAGACCCCGGTGTCGCTCAGTGTTTTTTTCATGGTTGACTTTCTCCAAGGTGTTTCTGACTTTCTCCAAGATGTTTCTGGTTGAATGTAATCGGTCTCAATGCTGTTTTCCAGCTTGATCGGTGTCCCTCCTGGACAAGCCCCGTACCCAAGAGCACGATTATTCCCTGGGGCGTGGTCCTGGACGAGAATTCGACCCTGGAACGATTGAAGTCATTCCCCGTCGTTCTGTTGCCGAACAATGAACCACTCGGAATCGCTGTGCTGAGGAAACGATATCGAATCGGGACACTCGCGGCGATCCGGAGCATTCTCCCGGTCTGTGCAAATGGTCGCTTTTCTGAAGATTTTGAGAACCCGGGGAGCCATCGATACGAAGATAAGAGAGTGTCCGCGGCGCGGTTTTCCGCGCTGCGTGATTTTTCGGAGGACCATGTTGTGCCGATGACCAAGGCGGTCCTTGGCGGACGGCCTTGTCCAACAACCGTTTCACGGCTAAGATGGTTTTAATCGAACACCTTGTCCATCCCGACCCCAGGCACTTCAATTCAGGAACCGAACCTCATGCCACGGTTAGCATTACGTCCGTTGACGCTGATTGCCATCCTGGCCCTCATGGCGGTCGTTGTGGGCGCCCAGGCGCCGGTCCCGACCAACGAGGATCAGGAAACGGCCAAGACCGTGGTTGATCTGCTCGAGCGGCAGCACATGGCGCGACCGGTGATCGACGACGAGATCGCCGTGAAATGGTGCAACAATTTCCTCAAGGACCTCGACCCCCAGAAGTTATACTTCCTCAAGGCGGACATCGCGGAATTCTCGAAGGAAGCCAAGAACCTCGACGACCAGATCCGCGAAGGCAACATCGACTTCGCGCGGCGGGTTTTCGAGCGGTTCCTTCAGCGGAACGACGAGCGATACCAGACGGCGCAGGAACTGCTCAAGCAGAAGTTCGACTTCACGACCGATGAGTACTTGACCGACGACCCGGACAAGATCGACTACCCGGTTGACAAGAAAGAAGCCGACGAGCGGTGGCGGAAGAAAATCAAGCTCGACCTGCTGCAGTTCCGGGTCGACAAGACCGAAGAGGGCGAAGCGATTCGCAAGCTCTCGGTCCGGTACAAAGACCGCAACCGGATGTTCCACCAGTTTGATTCGAGTGAACTACTGGAGGTTTACCTGTCGAGCCTGACCCGGACCTTCGACCCGCATTCGTCGTACCTGAGCGCCAAGAACCTGGAGGATATGCTCAACCAGCAGCTTCATCTCTCGCTGGAGGGCATTGGCGCCTCGCTGCGTTCGGAGGATGGCTATGCGGTCGTCACCGAGATCGTGCCTGGCATGGCGGCAGACAAGGACGGCCGGCTCCAGCCCGAGGACAAGATTGTCGGTATCCAGAAGGAGAACGGCGAGGAGACCGATCTGGTCGAGAAGAAGCTCAGCGACGTTGTCCGCTTCATCCGCGGCCCGCGGGGCACCAAGGTCCGGCTCATCGTCCAGCCATCGGGAACCAAGGAGCGAAAGGTCTACGAACTGACCCGCGAGCGAATCGAGCTCAAGGAACAGCACGCTAAGGGCAAGGTTCTCGAGAAAAAGATCAGCGGTAAGGAACTGAAGATCGGCGTCATCAACCTGCCAGCCTTCTACGGCGACACGATGGCCCTTCTGCGGGGTGAGCCCAACGCCGTCAGCGCCACGGCCGATTGCCGCAAAATTTTGAGCGACTTCAAGGCCGCCGGGGTGGACGCGGTCGTTGTCGACCTGCGCGACAATGGCGGCGGCCTGCTCGAGGAGGCCAAGACCCTTTCCGGCCTGTTCATCGACACCGGCCCGGTCGTGCAGGTCAAGGAAGTCCTCGGGGTCAAGCACCTTGATGACGACGATGAGGGCACGGCCTGGGACGGGCCGCTGGTCGTCTTGATCAACAAGCTGAGCGCCAGCGCTTCGGAGATCTTCGCGGGCGTGATCAAGGATTACGGCCGGGGCCTGATCATCGGCGACTCCAGCACCTTCGGCAAGGGGACCGTCCAGAGCATCGTCCCGATCAACGAACAGCTCCGCAACAAGGGCCTGCCGAACCTCGGCGCGCTGAAGTTGACGATCCAGCAATTCTACCGGGCCAACGGCGAGAGCACCCAGGTCCGCGGCGTCGCCCCCGACATCCACATCCCCTCGCTCCTCGATCAGCGCGACTTCGGCGAAGGGAAGATGGATAACGCCTTGAAGTTCGACAAAGTCGA
>JAFAHT010000556.1 GCA_019237095.1 Planctomycetaceae bacterium | reverse complement strand
CGCGTGCTCGGCGAAGCTCGCTTTCAGGAACGACTCGTTGGACGTGTTCTCCAGCAGCCGGCGCACCAGGTATGCCATGCCTGGCAACATGGCTCCATAGGGTGTGTAAACCCGAACCCGGTGGCCGCGGGCGACCAGTGCGGCCTGAATCACGTCGCCCATGCCGTGCAGCGTCTGGAGCTCGTAGCCAGCGGGGGCAATCTCTGCCGTCTCGGCGGCTGCGATCGCATGGGCCAGGCTGCGGATGTTGTGGCTGCCAAAGGCAGGGCGGAGCTTCTCATGATGCTCGATCAGGTACCTGGTGCAGCGCTCGAACATCGCGTCGCTTTGCCACTTTTGAAGGAAGACCGGCTCGGGCCAGCCGAGCCGCCGGGCGGTCAAGACCTCGTAGTCCCAGTAGGCCCCCTTGACCAGCCGGATCGTGATCGGCGTGCCCCGCGATTCGACCCACTCCAGCAGCACACGCAACTCGGCCTCGGCCTGTGGCTGATAGGCCTGGACCACGATGCCGACATCCGGCCAGTCGCGGAACTCGGGCTCGGCAAGAATCCGCCGGAAAATCGCATAGGTGAGGGCGCGGGAGGAATACTGTTCCATGTCAACATGAACATAGGCGCTCAGCTCGCGGGCCGTTCGAAGAATCGGTCGCAGCCGGCCGGCCACACTCATGAGCGTGGCCTCGGCATGGATCGGGTCGAAATGGGTGATCAAGCTCGACAGCTTGAGTGAGAGGTTGACCCGCGGAATCGGCCCGTTCTGATCGCGGTCGATCAGCGGGACTTCCGGGGCCTTCTTCAGGGGATCGGCGAGCCCGCGGATGAGGTCCACGCAGGTCTGCTGGTAAAGATCTGCCTCGGCGTCGCTGATCACCGCTTCGCCCAGGAGGTCGGCTGTGAAGGCCAGCGACTTGTCGCGCAGGTCCAGAACCGTCCTGGTGGCCTGGTCGGGCGTAGCGCCGGCGATGAATTTTCGCGCCATCACCCCAGCGACCGAGCGTGCCGACCAGGCCAGCAGTGTTTCGCGATCGGAACCGGCCGGAGCCAGGGCGACCGCCAGTTTCAGCCACCAGGGCACGTGTTCGCCGGCCTCCGCCAGGTACTCCGCCAGGTGCCGCCGCACCGAATCGGCCGATCGGAGCGAGGGGAGGACGTCGATGAACCGGAAAAGCTGGACCCGAACCCGGGGATCGTTCAGACTCCAGGTCATCAACCGGTCGTCCCACCAGGCGCGATGCCACGGCGACGGCCCGCGGCCGATCCGTTCAAAAAGCTCACGGCCGATTTGCCGGGTTCTCCGCTCGAGCGCCTCGGCATCGAGCGCCCCCGGGATGGTGCTTGTACTCAAGCTCGCCACGCTTGAGCCCGACACAGTCGTCATGGACGCACGTACTCCTGAACTTGGCGGCACGACCCGCATCTTGATCACGGCACCCTTAAGTATTGTACACACACGGGTGCACGTTGAGATATTGAGTCGGTCCAGGAAGACCCGTTGAGTCGTTGATTCCGTCGGGTTGCAAGTCGGCGCTGGCCTCGACAAGATCGTGGGAAGCTGTCTCTGGTCGTGATCCACTTTCGAACAACTCGGAGCATTCCCAACATGCCAGCTTCCGAGCCCGATCACACGCCGATGAACCGGGTTCGACCCGGAGACTTCGCGCGGATCTTGCTTGCGGCAAGTGGGTCGCCGCCCCGCGCCCGGGCCAGGGACCAGCAGGCAGACCTTGCCGGCGAGGCGTTGCGGCAACGGGTCCTGAACCGATTGATCGTGCTGGACCCCGATCCCGAGGAGTTGGAGGAGGCGCTGCTGGCGGTCATCATCGAGTTCGGGGAACCCGCCGGACCGACACGAGGAGTCTGCACGGCCATCCACCAGGAGTGGGAGATGGCTCGCATCCAGCCCGATTACTGGACCTTCCTGCTCGGCCAAGCGATCCAGCCCGAGAAAAAGACCCCCGGCTCTCGATTCAACCGAGCCGCCGAACCAGGCGCGGAGGTCTGAAACACCCTCGAAAATGCAGCGAAATCTTGGCCACGGCTTGCACCGTGAGCCCAGGCCGCGTAGGCTGGCCAGTGCCTTGTGAGAGTCTTCCTTGAGATGCTAACTTCCAGCTCCATCAAGGGTTACGAAACGGATGTCCAGATTCGCGGGGCAACCCCGGGATGAGCATGCAGACACGCGGGGCGGGGTCTGGACGGTCGTTTCATGGACTTGGCCGGCAAGGGCTCGCGTGTTGCTGGCCTTTGTCGTGCTTGTCTTGGGAGTAGCTCTGCGTTTGGCCAGCGACTCTCTGGGCACAGGTCACCAGCGGACTTGCCGGGTCGTGCCCGTGCTGGTCATCGACCCTAACACGGCGCCGTCGAGCGTTCTGGAAGCGTTACCCCATGTGGGGCCGAGCCTGGTGAAACAGTTGATCGAGCAGCGGGAGATCCGCCCATTCGGGTCAACCGAGGATTTACGCCGGCGTGTCCGTGGATTTGGGCCTGTCACGCTGGCCCGGCTCGCTCCTCATTTGCGGATCGCGGCGAGAAGCGAAGCGTCCGCTGACTCTGACGTCTTGAAGAGTCCCTCGGCCCCCGGTCGGGCGAGACTGGCCCAGGGGCCGAGGCCTCCGGTTCGTTCACGGTAGCTGCGGCACGACGGTGGCATCGCGGTTGTCGCTGGCCCGGTGAACGCTCAGGTTGAGCACTCCATTGGGGGCTTGAGTGTTGATGATCCAGGTCAAGTTACCGTGGATCTGGGTCAGGTAGCCGTTGGCCGAGTGGATCACATCGCCGACCTGTAATCCGGCGCGTTCGGCCGGAGAGCCGGAATAGACCCTGGCAACCCTCATACCCTGGCCGATCCTATCGACCACGGGTTCCTCGTCGATGCCGAGCAGCGCACCCTGAGTTCCCGTCGAGACGGCAATGGGCACCGTGGGTTGAACGACCGTTGTCGCGGGCGCGGTGGCGTTCTGGACCGGATACACGTAGCCCGGAGCGTAAGTCGTTGTGGGGTAGGTATAGTCGTACGTGTAAGGGTAGTAGTAGTTCGAATACCCGTTCCCGTTCCCGTAGTCGTACGTGTAAGGGTAGTAGTAGTCTGAATACCCGTTCCCGTACCCGTAGCCCCCGTAGCCGAGTCCGTATCCTAAGCCGTATCCTCCCAGAAAAAAGCCCGGGAAATAATAGCCGGAATATCCCCGATAATAACCCCGGCCACCGTATCCGCCTCCATGGTATCCCCCGCCCATGTGGCCTCCGCCGAAGCCTCCACCGCCGTGGCCACCACCACCGTGACCACCGCCTCCACCACCGCCCTTGGCGAACGCAGACGAACCCGTGAAGACCCAGACCGCCAAGCCCAGAGCGATCAGGGCCTTGGGAAGATTGCCCAGAATGGGCCGGATGGGACGATCATTCATCGACATGCTCCTTTGACTTCGTTTCCTCTGTGATGAGGAAACTGGGACCGGGATAGCCGTTGGCGATCCCGTGGATTCGGGTTTTCCGGCCATCCGATATCCCTACTATACGCAGCGAGCACGATGAATGGTGCGAAGCTTTTTACTATCGGATCAAGCTTATCGGAAAGCCTACCGTGCGAAGGTGATTGTTTTCGACGTCGGGTCGGTGCATCGGTTCTCGACAAAGATATAGTGAGGTTATGCCTTGGAGTCGTTTCGCACCTCTACAGAGGCCGCTTGTCTTCAAGCACGCGCTTCCAGCGCTGGGGCACCGCACGGTAAGCCGCGGTATATGTTTCTTCAAGCGGCACATTGATGTAGATCTCCGGTTCCAGGAACAAGGGCATCTCGATCAATTCTCGGCCGACGGCCGTCGTTTCAACGTACGCCCTCTTGACCGGACCGGCCGAGTACGCCGCCAGGGTCAGCGGCTCGTCTGGCGGGAGCGTGAAGGGCACGGTGCCGATCTCGGCCCAGATGGCTCCGTGTATCCCTTGCGGATCGCGGGGTGTAGGCGGGAAGAGGTCGACGATCAGCAGGTGGTAGCCCTGGAAAAGTGCCGCGACGGCCTTGTCGACGAACGAGCGGAGGGCGAACCACGCGGACTTATTGCCCGGCGACACGAGCTCGAGCAGGGCGACGATCCGGTCTCCGCTGACATGGCGAATGACGAGGGTCCTGCGTTTGAGGACGTAGTCGCTCATCTCGGCTTCGTCAACGAATCTGGTGCGGGGCGGGACCGTGGCCACGGCCAGGCCGCCACTGGACGGCTCCTCGATACCAAGCTCCGGCGGGAACTCGGGAGTCTGCAAGGTGAGCACATCCGGTCCCAGCGGTCCCGCGATCTGTTCGGCCTGGACGTAGTAGTTTGGCGGGAGCCGGCCTCCGTTGAGAGCCAACTGGATTTCAGCGATCCAGCTTAAATGGAACGCGTGCCAGGTTCCGGCAGTAACCCGAGTCCAATCGTGAATGGGCATGGCGGCACCTCCTACCCGGATTGTACCCGGTGAGTGTTAATTTCGCCTCCTGCCAATGCGCAACGGCGGACACGTGCCGGGCTTGCTCGGCCTGACAGGTCTCGACCTCGTCGGGTGGTTCGAATTTCTCGAATGGCGCTTCGGATTGCGGTTGGCAGCCCCCCATCCAGTGTAAATAATAACAGGATCGCGATCCGATTTCTTTCCCTCGAGGTCCGATCCTCATGCCTGCGTTTGAGCTTGTCAGTCCGTTTCAGCCCGCTGGAGACCAGCCCCAGGCGATCGAGAAGCTTGTCCAGGGGCTGCGTGAGGGACGAGCCAATCAGACGCTTCTGGGAGTTACCGGGTCAGGCAAGACGTTCACCATGGCGAACGTCATCGCCCAGCATGGTAAGCCCACGCTGGTGATGTCTCATAACAAGACCCTGGCGGCCCAGCTCTATGCCGAATTCCGGGAATTCTTTCCGCACAACGCGGTCCGTTACTTCGTCAGCTACTACGATTACTATCAGCCGGAGGCGTACATCCCTCAGCGCGACATCTATATCGAGAAGGATGCCTCGATCAACGAGGAGATCGAGCGACTGCGGCTGGCTTGCACCAGCGCCCTGGTGAGCCGCCAGGACGTGATCGTGGTTGCGAGCGTGTCGTGTATCTACGGCTTGGGGTCGCCTGAGGACTATCGCAAGATGATGGTCCACCTCCGCCGGGGGGACTCTGTCGATCGTGATGAGATGCTTCTGAAATTCGTCGATATCCAGTACGACCGCAACGACGTCTCGTTCGAGCGGGGCAAGTTCCGGGTGCGCGGCGACGTGGTCGAGCTCTGGCCGGCCTATGACGAGATCGGCTACCGGATCGAGCTCTTCGGCGACGAGGTCGAGCGGCTGGCGACGATCGACCCGCTGACCGGCAATGTTCTGGAAACCCACGAGGAGATGCATGTCTATCCGGCCAAGCATTTCGTGCTGCCCGAAGAGCGAATCCAGGGGGCCGTCGAGGCGATCGGCGGTGAGTTGGAGCAGCGGCTTGGGGAGCTGAAAGAGCAGGGCAAGTTACTGGAAGCTCAGAGGCTGGCAGCGCGAACCCGGTATGACATGGAAATGCTGCTGGAAGTTGGCTACTGCTCGGGGATCGAAAACTATTCGCGCCACCTCTCGGGACGGAAGGCCGGCGAGACCCCCAACACGCTGCTGGACTTCTTTCCCTCCGAAAGCCTGCTGATCCTCGACGAGTCGCACGTGACGGTACCCCAGGTCCGGGGCATGTTCGCCGGCGACCACAGCCGGAAGCTGACCTTGGTCGAGCACGGATTCCGGCTTCCCAGCGCCCTGGACAACCGGCCCTTGAGAATCGATGAGTGGGAGCAAAAGTTCGCACGGCGGCTTTTCGTCTCGGCCACTCCCGCTGATTACGAGATCGCGATGTCCAGCGGCGAGGTCGTCGAGCAGGTGATCCGCCCGACCGGACTGGTCGATCCGCTGGTCCGTGTCGAGCCGGCGCGGGGCCAGGTTCCGGCACTGCTCGAGGAGGTCAAGAAGCGGGCTGCCAGGGGCGAGCGGGTGCTCATCACCACACTCACCAAGCGATTGGCCGAGGACCTGACACGGTATCTCAAGGAGCAGGGCCTGCGGTGCAAGTGGCTGCACTCGGAGCTGGACGCGATCGAGCGCGTGACCATCCTCCGCGAGCTTCGTGAGGGCGCGTTCGACACTCTGGTCGGGGTGAACCTGCTGCGCGAAGGTCTGGACCTTCCCGAGGTCTCGATGGTCTGCATTCTCGACGCCGACAAGGAGGGTTTTCTCCGGAGCGAGACGTCGCTCATCCAGACGATCGGCCGGTCTGCCCGACATATCAACGCGGAAGTCGTGCTATACGCGGACAAGGTGACTGCTTCGATGCAGCGTGCCATCGACGAGACCGCCCGCCGGCGCGCGTTGCAGCTTGCCTACAACGCCGACCAGGGCATCACTCCGGAAACGATCGTCAAGGCGATTCGCCGCGGAATCGAGGAGGAGGTCCAGGCACGCCAAGTCGTCCGCCAGGCAGTCGGCCGGGACGAGGCGACCGACGCCAACGAGGAATTCTTGGCCGCCCTTGAGGCCGAGATGCTCGAAGCCGCCGAGAAGCTGGAGTTCGAGCGGGCAGCGGCCTTGCGGGATCGCATCCAGGACATCCGCTCGGCGACCGGACGTGGTACGTCTCGCCCCGCCGCCAGCCCCCAGGCGCAAAGCGCCCGCGGCAAGGCAAAGGCCAAGGCACGGGCAGGCCGCCGCCGGCAAAACTAGCCGACCATCCACACAGAAGAAGCAAGAGGACCACTGATGAACGGTTCGGGCTTGCGGTTCGGAGAGGCGGAAGCTCGCAACGCGGATACGCTGATCGCCCTGGCGCTGGCGGAAGACCTGGCTCAAGTAGGAGACATCACCTGCGCGGCGACCATCCCAAGCCAGGCCCGCGGCACGGCTCGGTTCGTGGCGCGGGCGCCGGGCGTGCTCGCCGGCCTGTCGGTCGCCGGTCGTCTGGCCGGGCACTTCCAGCTCGACTCCCAGTGGATGCCTCATCGGACTGACGGCGAAAGGCTGGACCGCGGCAGCGTGATCGCCGAGATCGCCGGTCCTGTCCGTTCCATCCTGGCACTCGAGCGCACGGCCTTGAACTTCCTTCAGCGGTTGAGTGGCATCGCGACGCTCACGGCTCGGTTCGTGGCGGCCGTCGAGGGCACCAGGGCGGTCATTCTCGATACGCGCAAGACCACTCCGGGATGGCGCGTGCTCGAGAAGTACGCGGTCCGCTGCGGCGGCGGGCACAACCACCGCATGGGGCTACACGATGCCGTTCTGATCAAGGACAATCACCTGGCCTACTTGCAGTCACAGGGCGGATCCGATGCGATCGCCGCGGCGGTCGCGGCCGCGCGAGCCCATGCTCCGCGATCGGCGTTCATCGAGGTCGAGGTCGACTCGCTCGAGCAGCTTGACCGTGCACTGCGGTGCGACCCCGACATCATCCTGGTAGATAACCTTGGCCCCGAAGCCCTGGCCGAGGCAGTGCGGCGCAGGGACGCGGTTGCGCCGCAGATCGAGCTCGAGGCTTCCGGCGGCGTCTCCCTGGCTACCGTCCTGGACCTGGCACGCACAGGTGTGGACCGGATCAGCGTCGGGGCGCTCACGCACTCGGCTCCGGCACTCGACATTGCGCTGGACCTCGAGATGGCCCCGTCGTGACTCGAGCCGAAGCGTGGCCTGCCCGCCTCGAATCAGGGCTGGAACGGAAGCACGACCATGTTGTCAACTCCGCCCGACCCGGCAACGTTGAACATCGCTCTGCTCGAACGACTTCGCAGTGCGTGTGGACAGTTCGTTTCCCTGGTCGACCTCGGAGGTGATCGGACGCGCGTCTGGGACGACCTCGATGCCCTGACGCGGTTCGGGTTCCAGATCGAGCGTCATCCCTATCTGGGAGCGGCCTTCCGGGGACCAGCATGCCGACTTTGCCCCGACCAGATCGAGCATGGACTGCGGCCGCGAACCATCGGGCGCAGGATCGCCGTCTGGAATCGCGTCAGTAGCACCAACGATGTAGCTGCTCGGGCGGCGTCAACCTTGGCCAACGACGGCCTGGTGGTTCTTGCCGAGGAGCAGACCGCGGGCCGGGGCCAGCGGGGCCGGCTCTGGACGGTTCCTCCTCGATCGTCGATCTTGATGTCGATCCTCATCTTTCCGCCGGACGAATTGAGGGCGCTGAGGCTGGAGGCGCACGCCGGCAATGCCTGGCTCACAGCGCTGGCGGCGGTGACGACCGCGGAGCTCGTGACCGACTGGACCGGTCGCGATGCCCGCATCAAGTGGCCCAACGACGTTCGCGTTGAGGGCCGCAAGATCGCCGGCATTCTGGTGGAGCGCGCGCTCACTCCCGCGTATCTCGCTGGTGCGGACGGCGCGAGCGGAGCGCGTCATCAGGGAGTCGTCACCGGGATCGGTTTGAACGTCAACGTGGACGAGGAGAGCTTTCCCTCCGACCTGCGCCCCAGAGCGACATCCCTGGCGATCCTTGGAGGCGGTAAACCGATCGATCGCTCAGAGCTGGCACGCGACCTCATCGGGCGGTTGGACGTCTGGTACGAGCACATCATGTCCCTCGGCCCGGGAGTGTTGAACGACCCCTGGCGAGACCGCAGCGAGCACCTCGGAAACATGGTCCGGGTCGTGACTTGCGATGAGGAACTTCGCGGTCGACTGATCGATCTCGATCTTGACCGCGGACTGACCCTGGAATGCAAGTCCACCAGGCGAAGCATCTCCGATGCATTCTCTCCTCGTGGCCCCGAGCTCGAGTCGAGCCTGAGGCAGATTGCCCTGAGCAACGTCCTGGCACTCGAGGAGTGACGACCGCATGGGCACGCCTGGGCCAGGGCGGTTTCCTTCCGGCTTGACTCTCTTTTGCGACTTCCCTTTTTGAGGGCGCCATCTATCACGTGATGGCCAGTGCGAGCCCGTCCCCAACTGGCCGATGAACTCCAGCAGATCATCGTCGTCTTGATGCGTGTCGGTCGCGGCGGATCTCAGGAGGGATCCGCCAGACCGTGCATCGATGGTCGCTTGAGCGACGGCCGATGGGGGCCGGCGAAGGCAGCAACAACCTCGGGCAGTGCCCCGAGATGAAGATGAATCATGCTGCCGACGGCATGATGATGGTAGAAGAGATCGCCGTCGACGGTGAGTGACCCGAAGCAAGCCGGACATTCGAGCCGCTCGAAGCTCGCATGGAGACGCCATCGGCAGCTTCTGTAGCCCCGGACGACTGTCCCCTTTGCGCCCAGCCAGCAGTCATGCATGAGCGTCCTCGCGACCGGGACTGGAGGCTCGGGACGAGCCAGCAACTCGGCGCTAAATGGCAAGATCCCGGCCCCCCGGATAGGCTGCCCGTCGATAATCATCCATCGACCCAAGTAGGCGGTTCCTCCGCCTTCGGAATAGATTCGCCGGCCGCAGCAAACGTGCTGACGGAGGGCGGCCATCATGCTCAGGTTGGATGCCAGCTTCTCGGCATGAAGATCGGGCGTGCCGCAGCCAATCATGACCAGGTCAACGCCTTCAGGCAAGGCCTCGTCGCGCAGCGGCGAGAACTCGACAAGCTCGGCACCGAGGGCCTCAAGCGCTTCGAGAGTGTCAGGAAAATAGCGGCCAAATGCCTCATCCTGCGCATAAGCGACTCGGAAGCACCGGCAGCAGTCCGAAAGGCCGCAGGCACACAAAGAGCCAATGGGCGCGGGGAACGAGCGGCTACGGGCCAGATTGCCGATAGCGTCCAGGTCGCAGTAGCGAAGAAAACCGGCCGCAAGGTGGGCAAGCAGTTCCTCGGAAAGCACCTCGTCGCGGGTTGCTCCCTCCAGCCCCCTACGAATCGTAGCCATCGCTTCCAGGGCCCCGAGTACCGGAACGGAAAAGGCCAGGCGAATCAGTCGACTCAGCCGGGGCAGATCCGCGGGATCCGCAAGTCGATCGATGAGCACGCCGTCAACGCCATCCGGTAGTCGGGGCAGGTGAAAGACGGCTCCCGGTTGATCCGGCAGAGAGACTACCGCAACAACCGGGAGATCCAGGGTTTGCGCGATCGACCTCAAGTCTCCGGGTAGGTCGCTCTGGGTGCAGGACTGGACCTCCAGCGGAGTCGCAAGTGTTCCCTCGACGACGGCCAGCTCGGCGGCCTGGGTGCCGCGGATGAACAGAGAACGGCAAACGGCTTCAGGCATCAACCAGGAATCGAGGTGCCGGCCGGGCAAGCCCGTCACCCGGCCCACCAGTTCCGTGGCCGTGGGACAGGCCCGGGTGCGAAAGTGCTGAACTCGCCAGCGCTTCTCCGTCAGCCCTGCCAGCAAGGCCAAGGCCATGACGGAAGGTTCTGGTCCGGTCGCCGCGGTCGCAAGTGCTAGACGAGGAACTTCCATCAGCGCAGTTCCGAAAGACGCAAAACCAATTTTATCGTCCAATCAGGCGACCGTTTCCACTTCCAGGCAGTTTCGGAATGGGCCATCCGACCTGTCTCCAGACAAAGAACATCTCCCTCGCGAATCTGCTCTGTCTTACCAGAACTCAGAACATCAGCGCCATGTTCCTGGGCCAAACTGATATCACACAATCATGAAACAAAGCGTGAAGGTCCAAGCATAAAGGCGAATCGATGGGTCAGCATCTCGAATTAGCGGTCGCGTCGTTACTTTCTGAGATACCAAATGATAGCGCCAGCATAATCGAGGTCAAGGCTGAACCGAAGTGCATGACAGGCAGAACGATAAAGCACACGCGATCAACGTGCCACGCCTGATTTCACGAATCGATAGCGGAGGATATTTTGGACACTCCTCGCCGATCTCCACCGCGGTTCGGATCCTCTTTTCCAGGTCTCTTGAATATCACCACTTGCGATGTAACACGTGGGGCGGCGGTGGAGATCAGCGAGGACTCTCATATTTTGCCCTGCTCATCTGCGGACGGGCCGACGGCGGGCGTTTCGCCTTGCCGCTTGGCGCCAGGCGGGCTAAGGTATCGGCCTCCAGACAGGGACGTGGAGGCAGCGGCCTGTGTGCCGAGTTCGGAAAAGGAAAACCGCGCAATGCCAGGATCAAGGATGGATCGGGCCGCAATGGATGGGGATGCGCACGGCACTTCCTTGGCGTTCTCACGGGAACACATAAGCCGTCGCCCCAGCGCATCGATCAAGAACTCCCGGACACTCTCCGGGGCGATGGTTCCACTCTTCGTGCTGGGGATGATCTTGATCGTACACGGTCAGGAAAAGCAATCGCGGCAACCGCCCGAACGGCTGCCTGCTCAAAAGGATGCCATCGAAACCGCCCAGGGCGATCTCGACGATCCGCTGGAGCAATATCGGGCCCGTCGCCGGGCCGAGATCCTCGAGCTGGAGGCGAGGGTCGTCAAGAACGAACAGGCCCTGGCCGCTGGCACTGACCTCGCACCGGAGGAGCAGCATGCCCTTGCCGACCGCGCAGAGGCCGACTTTGTGCAGATCAAGCAGCTTCTCGTTGATGGGAACGTCAGCCGGCTTGATGCGCTCCGGCTGAATAACGACTTCCGCCGCATCGGTCCAGAGCGCGACCGTATCCGGCGGAACGAGCTGACCAAAATCGAGACGCAATTGCAATACTATGAGAATACACTGACCACTGTCGAGCTCGAGCTCATCGAGGACTCGCTGGTGGTCCAGGCCGAGCACGACGCCGTGCTGGAACGGCTGGCACCGCAACGGCATAGCCAGGCGCGAAGCGATTTCGCGGAGCTGGAGCGCAGCTACAAGGCCGTGCTGGCGCGGCAAAAGGTTGCCCTGACCAAGCTGGTCGCCCGCGCCTCGGAGACGCTGGATCAGGTGACGCGCCGGCTGCGCGTGCTCGAGGAAGAGTACGGCTTCATCCGGACCCACATCTTCTGGGTTCGCGATCAGGAACCGCTCGGGCTGGCGACAGTACAGCATGTCGGACGCGAGCTGAAGCGGCTGGTGAAGGGTATGCTCACACTGGCCGAAGAATCGAGCGACCGCAAGTCCTGGGCACATCCTTCGAGCGAGTTCCTAACGGTTGCGGTGGCTGCGGTCATTCTCCCCCTGGGCTTGTTTCGACTCCGCCGGCTGCTCCGGCGGAGGATTACCCGAGCGCTGCCCCCAAGCCATCTTCACGGCAACCAGGTCAAGCCCATAAAGGTCGACATGTCTCATGCGATCAAACGAACTTGAATCGCCGGCTGCCAGGGGCGTAACGAGCCAATATGCGGGAAAAACACACGGCTGAACGATCTGACGAGATGCGAGGGCCAGAGACGTGAGACGAGCCATTCGATCCTTGCTGCTGGGGCTGGCCTGGGCGTCGACCTGGCCCGCCTATCTCGTGCTGGTGGCGCAGGTCGCACGTCTGGGACCATGGCCGCGAAACCTGGGTATCCTGGCCTCGACCGCGTTGCATGGCCTGGCCATAGGCGCCTTCGTTCCGGGGGTCCTGGCATGGATGACCCGGCGGGACGGTTGGACCGAGCGGTTTCTCGACGTTCCCGAGCCTGTCGGTCGCCAGCTTTGCCGCACGGGCCGGTTTCTTGCTGCCGCGGCCGTGATCTTTCTGGTTCCTGTGTACCTTCTCTCCAGCGGTGAATTTGCACCCGGCGGGCGGCCCATCAGGGCTGCGGCGTTCTGCCGGTTCTTGATTCTGGGATTCGAGCTTGCGGTCTGGGCAGCCCTGGTTCCGCTGGTGCGCCGCGGCTCGGCAATCTTGCACTGGTGCAATCTCGAGCC
>JAFAHT010000314.1 GCA_019237095.1 Planctomycetaceae bacterium | reverse complement strand
GTGCCTGCGGGAAAACCAACTTCGCCATGATGATTCCGCCCGAACATTTCAAGGGCTGGAAGGTCACCACCGTGGGTGACGACATCGCCTGGATCAAGCCGGGGCAGGACGGCCGCCTTTACGCGATCAACCCTGAAAACGGCTTCTTCGGCGTTGTGCCCGGCACGTCGTACCGCTCGAACGCGAATGCGATGAAGACGATCCGGAAGAATACGATTTTCACGAACGTGGCGATGACGGAGGACGGGGACGTGTGGTGGGAGGGCATGACGGACACGCCGCCGGCCCGGCTCACCGACTGGACCGGCCAGGCGTGGACGCCGGACTGCGGCCGCAAGGCGGCGCACCCCAACTCCCGCTTCACCGCGCCGCTGGCGCAGTGCCCGATCCTGGACCCGGAGTGGGAAAACCCCGCGGGCGTGCCCATCAGCGCCTTCATCTTCGGCGGCCGCCGCTCGACCACCGTGCCGCTCGTGTTCCAGGCCTTCAACTGGAGCCATGGCGTCTACCTTGCGGCGACCATCGGCTCGGAAACGACGGCCGCGGCCAGCGGTACGGTCGGCGAGGTCCGCCGGGACCCGATGGCCATGCTGCCCTTCTGCGGCTATCACATGGCCGACTACTTCAGCCACTGGCTCAACACCGGTCGCCATATCCCGAACCCGCCGTGCATCTTCCGCGTGAACTGGTTCCGCAAGGACCCCAGCGGGCGCTTCCTGTGGCCCGGTTTCGGCGACAACATGCGGGTGCTCAAATGGATCATCGACCGCATCCACGGCCGGGCTCACGCGATCGAAAGCCCGCTGGGCTGGATGCCGCGCCGCCACGATATCGACTTGCAAGGCATGGATGGATTCGCCCACGATGACTTCCTTCAACTCATGGAGGTTGATTGCGGCGCCTGGACCCGGGAGGCGCTTTCGGACGAAGAATTGGCGCTCAAGCTCTATGGCAAGATGCCGAAGGAATTCCTGCTCGACCGCGAACAGCTCATCTTGCGGCTGTGGCGCTCACCGGAGATCTGGAAGCTGGCGCCTGAGCTGCCGTATTGAGACTCGGTGTTCGCGCGGGGGCGCCGACCCCGGGCGGCAGGTGGCACTTCCGACGGGCAAATCCGGAAACCATCCGGTCGAAAGCTAGGCTAAGGCCATGTAAGATTTGCTCCCACGCCTGGTACATCCCTCTGGACAGTGAAGGGACTGCCGGGCAAAACGAATCATCCAGGTGAGGGCTGTTCCACGCAGCCCCGGAGGATCCGGTGGACTTACAACTTGAAGGCAAGCGTGCGCTGGTGACGGGCAGCAGCAGCGGCATCGGGGAGGCCATTGCCATGGCGTTGGCGAAGGAGGGGGCCTCCGTCGTCGTCCATGGCCGAAGGGAGGACGAGGCCGTGCGGGTGGCGAAGGCCATCACGGACAGCGGCGCGAGTGCCGCCGTCGCCTTGGGCGACCTGGCGACGGACGAGGAAGCCGGGCACGTCGCCAAGACAGCGATGGCGGCCTTTGGCGGCATCGACATCGTGGTGAACAACGCCGGGGCCTACTTCCGGGACGAGTGGACCGACCCAAACCCGGCCCGGTGGCTCGACCTCTATAACCAGAACGTCGTCTCGGTGGTCCGCGTCATCCGACACCTCCTGCCGCAGATGAAGCAGCGGGGGTGGGGGCGGCTCATCCAGATCGGCAGCGGCCTTGCCTCCGCACCTGCGGCGACATTTGCTGCCTACGGGTGCACCAAGTCGGCGATCGTGAACTTGACCGTCAGTCTCGCCAAGGGGTTGGCGAGGACCGGCGTGACGGCGAACACCATCAGCCCCGGCCCGGTTCTGACGCCGAACATCGAAGCGTGGATCAAAGACATTGCCGGGAAGAAGGGGTGGCACGGTGAGTGGGCCGAGGTCGAACGCCGGTTCGTGGCCGAGTTCTTTGCGAACCTGGAATCCATCATAGGCCCACAAAGCGTTCTGGACTTGGCCGAACGCCGGTGTGTGGCCGAGTTCTTCGAGAACCCCACCGGGCGGATCGGGCGGGTCGAGGAGGTCGTCGACTTGGTGACCTTCATTGCCAGCCCCCGTGCCAACTACATCAACGGGGCCAATATCCGAGTGGACGGCGGCTACGTGCCGACGACGAACTGAACGCGGCTTCCATCACACGGCGGGAAACCGCTCGCGGCGGCGTCCACCAGGACAGCTTGCAATCGCGGCGGCGATGGATCAAGGTAAGGGGATGCGGAGGAGGCGGGCTGACGCCACAGAGCTTTGGGCCCGCGGTGATCCGCTCCCTCGGCCGCCTGGAGGAAGGACCGATGTGCCTCGCAATCCCGGGAAAAGTGGCGGAGACCTACCGCCAGGACGACCTGTTGATGGGCAAGGTCGACTTCGGCGGCATCGCCAAGCGCGTCTGCCTGGAGCATGTGCCCGAGGTCCGGGTCGGCGACTACGTGCTGGTCCACGTCGGCTTCGCCCTGAGCACGATCGATG
Source organism: Planctomycetaceae bacterium (assembly GCA_019237095.1). GTDB lineage: Bacteria > Planctomycetota > Planctomycetia > Isosphaerales > Isosphaeraceae > Aquisphaera. Next base: position 1,219 of record JAFAHT010000314.1, on the reverse strand, counting down.
AGGACGAGGCGCGGCGGGTGTTCGAGCTCCTGGACAGGATGAATCAACTCGACGAGTTGCGGGCGCCCTCCCCATGAAATACCGCGACACCGAGGCGGCGCGGGCCCCCGAGGGGGGGACATTCCTCAATGTGCCAAATGGCACGGAGCGGCAAACCACCCTGCCAAAGAGGTCCGTGACAGTTGGCATCAATGCCCAATAGTGCCACCCCGTCGCGAGTTACGACGCGTGGGCCGGGGACGGGCCTGAGCACCATCAGACACCTGTCCGGAGGCCAGGTGGCACTATTACTCCCAAGAGCCAACCCCAGCGCGGTGTGGTCATCACGGCCCCCCCATCTCAAGTGCCTGGGCGCGATCGCTTCGAGATCAGGTCGCGACAGGGCGTCGTCTCCGCTTCCCCTCCCCTCTCGGCCAGAGCGACCGACTTCGATTATAGTCTTCCGGAGGCCGGTTCGCGTGTGGACACCCGGCGGCTGGCCGCTACCCGATCCACGAGAAACGCTATATCGAGAGCCATCTTCATGAAGAAGGTACCAACCAAGTCCGAGGTCCGCCACGTCGCCGCCAGGCACGCCGGGGAGTTGAACGCCGCCCAGCAGCAAGCGGTCCGGCACGGCCGCTCGCCCTTGCTCATTATCGCCGGGGCCGGCACCGGCAAGACGCTCACCCTCGCTCACCGGACTGCCCACCTGATCGCAGAGCGCGTACCGCCGCATCGGATCCTGCTGCTGACGTTCACCCGCCGGGCCGCCGAGTCCATGCTCCAGCGCGTCCAGACCATCCGCAGCCATCCACCGGCGAAGAAACCGAAGGAAGGCAACAACAACCTGGCGGCGGCCCACAAGGTCTGGGGCGGCACGTTCCACGCGTCTGGAGCCCGACTGCTCCGCATTCACGGCGCGGCCATCGGCGTCGACCCCCGCTTCACCATCCACGACCAGACCGATGCGGCAGACCTCCTCGACGTCATCCGCACCGAACTGAAGCTCGCCGAGAAGCGCAAGGACTTCCCCAAGAAGGGGACCTGCCAGGCCACCCATAGCGGCTGGATCAACTCCGGCCTGAAGCTGGAAGCCTTCCTCAAGGCATCCTATCCCTGGTGCCTGAAGTACCTCGAAGGGATGCAGCGTCTGTTCCAGGCGTATGCGGAACGCAAGCGACAGCAGAACATCTTCGACTTCGATGACCTCCTGCTGTACTGGGACAAGCTCCTGGCC
>JAFAHT010000385.1 GCA_019237095.1 Planctomycetaceae bacterium | reverse complement strand
CGGCCGGCGTGGCCTGACAGCCCGCCGGCCGGTTTTCCGGCGACCATACCGGCGGGGTCACACCCGTTCCCATTCCGAACACGGCCGTTAAGCCCGCCGGGCCCATGATAGTGCTTTGGCGCGAAAGTCGGTTATCGCCGGAATCTTCCACCCAAAGTCGCCCCGGATCTCCTTCCAGAGATCCGGGGCGACTTTCTTGCTGCTCGGACAAGCCGCCCCCAGGAAATCGAGAAGAGTTGTAAGAGAGGTTGGCCGGACGTAGGATAAAATCAGCGACGGTCCGCCGAGAGCTTCCAGGGGTCAATGTGATGCCCGCGCGTGATCGATATCACGATCAGGTCAAAGCCGCGCTGGTCAAGGACGGCTGGGTAATCACGCATGATCCGCTCCGCCTCCAGTGGGGCGCGAAGGACATGTACATCGACCTCGGGGCTGAGGACCTTCTGGCGGCCGAGAAGGATCGACGGAGAATCGCAGTCGAAGTCAAGAGCTTCGGCAGTCCTTCCGAAATGGAGGATCTCGAACAAGCTGTCGGTCAGTACACCGTGTATTACGACGTCCTCTCTCAGGTCGAACCCGAGCGGGAGCTGTTTCTCGCGGTTCACGAGGAAGTTTACATCGATTTGTTCGAGGAACCGATCGGCAAGCTGCTCCTGAGGAATCGTCGTGTCCGCCTGATCGTGTTCGATCCCCAAACGGAGAACATCCGGCAATGGATACCGTAGAACACTATCGTCACTTGATCGAATCGATCCTCATTGATCTCGCCAGGATTCCCTATGCCCATGGGGACATCGAGCTGCAGACCATCTTTGATCGTGAAAAGGATCATTACGTTCTGATGCTCGTTGGGCGAGATGGAGTCCGGCGGGTTCATGGCTGCCTGGTTCACGTCGACATCAGAGGCGGGAAGTTGTGGATCCAACGGGATGGAACCGAACGAGGCGTCGCGCGCGAACTGCTCGAGGCGGGCGTGCCCAAGGACCATATCGTTCTGGCCTTCCGCTCGCCGGAAATGCGTAAGGCCACTGACTTTGCGATTGCCTGAACCGCCGGGCGCACGATCGTGCCATCGCGTGAAAGTCGGTGATTGATGCCGCCCAGACTCAAGATCGTTGCCGAAGAGATCCTGATGTGCGGCCTGAAGTCGATCCCGGTTGCCGGGAAAGCGTTCGAGGTGATCGACGCGGTCCTGTCGCGCCACGCCATGCTGGCACAGGGCGAACGGTTGGAGGAGATCGAGCTGCGGATGAGCCGCATGGATCGCCGGCTCCGTGATCTGGTGGAGGAGGAGATCCGGATGACGCTACAGCGGCTGGGAGAGCCGGCGCTGGACGGCCCCACCCTCACAGCCGAAATCCGGAACCTGAGGTCCATCCAGCAGCAGGGCTGGGAGCCGACGCTGTTCGAGGGTCTGTTGCAGAACAGCTCGCACTGGAACGAGCTCAAGAGCCGTCCGCAGCACTACGGCCGGGTGCTGGATGCGCAGGCCATGATCGATCCCGACGCGATCCACGTGCTGATCGACGCGGCGCCACTGCGAGTGCTGGAGTTGACACCGTTTGCCTTTGCGGCCTTGCTCGCCAACCAATCCCAGGGCGTTCCCGGCGCGGAGATTCAGGCGACGGCCGATATCTGGGCGTTTCCGACGTCAAAGGCGCTCATCTCATCCATCGGCCTCAAGCTCGTTCGCATCGAGCCCGGTTCGTTCCAGATGGGCACGACCAAAGAACAGATCGATCAGCTCCTGCAACCGTTTCCCGATTCCAAGCGGGAGCGGTTTGACGACGAGCAGCCCCAGCATCGCGTCAAGATCACGCGGCCATTTTTCCTGGGAACCCACCCGGTCACGCAAGGCCAGTTCGAGGCGATCATGGGCAGTAACCCGAGCCATTTCAAGGGATCGGATGACCTACCAGTGGAAAACGTTTCCTGGCTGGATGCGGTCAGTTTCTGCAACAAGATGAGCGAGAAAGACAAGCGGACGCCGTTCTACCGCATCAACGGCACTGACGTCGCCGACGTGGGCGGTAACGGCTACCGCCTGCCCACGGAGGCGGAGTGGGAATACGCCTGCCGGGCGGGGATGGCCGGCTTGTTCCCGTGGGGCGATGACATTGGCAAGCAAGGCGAGCATGCCTGGTTTAGCGACAACAGCGACGGCGAGACTCACCCGGTAGGCCAGAAGCGCCCGAATGCCTGGGGACTGTATGATATGCTGGGCAACGTTTGGGAATGGTGTGCCGATTGGTATGACGAGAAATACTTCGCCTCGTCGCCGTCTGTTGCCGTTGATCCGCTTGGCCCGCCCAAGGCCTCGTACCGGGTCATCCGGGGCGGTAGCTGGTACGACGCCAGGGGCTGCCGCCCGGCATGCCGCGACAGGAACACGCCGGAGAACCGGGACTACGACCTGGGCTTCCGCGTGGCCGCAGTCCAGGGATGAGCAAGGAACGGAGCCATCGAGCGCAGGCTGGGCCGGCGTCGAAGCGGAGCCGACGCCGGACCGGGCCGACGTTGCTGATTTCAGCTTGTGTTGACCGCGAACCCTGCGACCGGGAGAATCGAGGGAGGCTTCGACAGGAGTCGAGGAGGAACGCGATGCCTTCGCCCTTTCCCGGCATGGACCCGTATCTGGAGAACCCGGAGATCTTTCCGGATCTCCACGACAGCCTGATCACATATATTCGGGAGAATCTCCAGGCGAACCTGCCGCCTCCTTATTACGCCGCGATCGGACGTCGGGTCTGGATCGAGGCATCCAGGCGATCGATCGAGCCCGACGTGCACGTGCTTCGCGCAGGAGCTGCAAGACAGGTTCCATCCCCGACCTCCAAGGCCACGGCGGTAGTCAGTCGCAGCGCGGCAAGACCTGTCATCGTCAAAGTCTTGCACGATGAATTCCGCGAGCCGTTTCTGGAAATCTTTGCAGGCTTGGGGGATAACAAGCGGCTTGTGACCTCGATCGAAGTCCTCAGCCTCTCGAACAAGACGCCCGGCGAACAGGGGCGCGAACTGTACCTACGAAAGCAGAGGGAACTGCTGGCGAGCACGGTCAACCTCGTCGAGATCGACCTGCTTCGGAAGGGCCACCATTCGACGGCGGTTCCACTCGAGCCGGCTCTGGCCGCTTGTGGACCATTCGACTATCACGTTTCGGTCCATCCCTTCGACGACGTCGAAACGTATTACGTCTACCCAATGAACCTCAAGGAACCACTGGCGACGATTGAGATCCCCCTTTTGCCCGGTGATGCGGCGATCTCGCTCGATCTTCAGGTTGTGTTCGACCGCTGCTATGACGCAGGACCGTACGCTCGTGAGGTCGATTACGGTGAATCCCAGATCATCCCCCCTCTGGACGCCAATCAAGCGGCCTGGGCTACAGCGATGCTCCAGAACAGACGAGATTGAATCAACTTGGATTTTCGTGATCCCGGGAGGGCACGGCCATTGAGCGCGGTCACGACGCCTCTTGCTTCACCCGCTTGCGCGAGGAAGGCCTGGCGGGTGCTGGGCTTGCAGGCTGCGGCCGGGCCTTGGCCGTTTTGGGCTTGCTCTGTTTCGCCTTCGCCGCCGGTGCTGCCGAGGCTTTCTTCGCCTTGGTGACGGTGGGCTTTGACGCTTTCTTCGAGACCCTCTTGGTAGCGGGGACGCGAGGCTTCGCCGGCTCCTTGGCGATTGCCGGCACGGCGTCGCTGGAAGTCTCCTCCCCGGTCATCTCGATTCCGAAGACGTCCGCGAGGTCGCTGGTTGCAATGGTCTTCTTGCCTCGAGACTTGCCCAGCTTGGCGACCGGAGCGCTGTCAACGGCGCCCGCGATCAGCTCCAGGTGGTCAACCTTGCGGAGCACGAAGAGCAGCTCCGGCTTCTCGTCGAGGCGCGCGCCAATACCATACATGACAGCGGCAATATGCTTGCACATGCCGGCCCAGTCGGGGCATGAGCACTTCATCTTGATTTCGGCCGGCTTCGGGAAGAGACCCTTGTCGCGCTGGGTCACCAGATCCATGACGCTCTTTGAGAGCCGTCCTTGCAGCAGCTCGACCAGCGAGCCGATCTGGCCGGAGCACTCACTTTTGAGGCAGTTCCAGTGGGAATCGGACAGGGCTGTGATTGTGATCTCAACCGTGTAGAGCTCGGATCCGCTGACCAGGGCACTGATCTTGCCCGGCTGAATCTCCAGGTGCACGACCGAGCCGTTGCGCACGTAGGTGCGACCACGCGGCAGGCGATTGGCGTAGTCGCTGTACGACTCCAGGTTGTCACACCATGCTTTGCCCCAGAAGGTGTGGGCAATTGTGCGACCGGCGATGGCGACTGGCGAGACGGGGAGGCCTCGCTTGCGCCGCTTCTCCATCTCGTGTTGGGCCTTTTGACGTCGCTGGGCGACGGAGACGTAGGGCCTGTAATTGTAGTACCAACCCATAGAAGATTCCTTCCTCGTGATGTGTGTCAGTTGTCGAGGGCCTTGTGGACGTCGAGTCGAACGAAATCGAGAAGTTGCTTGTCGCTCATCTCGGTGAGCAGCGTCTCGGCGCCATCGATGACGTCGCCTGAGAGACTCTTTTTTTCGGCAATCATCGCATCGATTCTCTCCTCGACTGTACCACGACAGACGAACTTATGTACCAAGACATTCCGCGTTTGTCCAATTCTGAATGTTCGATCAGTAGCCTGGTTCTCAACTGCGGGATTCCACCAGCGGTCAAAGTGGATGACGTGACAGGCGGCGGTCAGGTTCAGTCCGGTACCGCCGGCCTTGAGAGAGAGGACGAAGAACGGTGGCCCGTCCTCGCGCTGAAAGCTCTCAACGAGCCGTCGCCGCTGGGCGACCGGGGTCCCGCCGTGAAGCACAAGGCCGGGCCGCCCGAACACGCCCTCGAGCAACTGTGCCAGCGGGCCGGTGATCTCGCGGAACTGCGTGAAAACGAGTGCCTTTTCCTGGCGTTCGCCAAGCTCCTCACAGATCTCGGCCAGGCGCTGGAACTTGCCGCTGTGCTCGGGCGCGTAATCGCCGGTGCCGACGAGCTGGGCTGGATGGTTGCAGATTTGCTTGAGCTTCATGAGCTGGGCGAGTACGAGCCCGCGCCGCTGGATGCCGTCAGCCACTTCCAGCTTCTGGGCCAGGTCGCGCACAGCCTGCTCATAGAGGGCGGCCTGTTCCCGGCTCAGCGTACAGAAGGCCGACATCTCGACCTTTTCGGGCAAGTCGGCGATCACTCGCTTGTCGGTCTTGAGCCGGCGCAGGATGTAAGGCCCGACGAGAGTACGTAGTGGTTGGTAGGACGCTCTGGCCTCCATTTGCTTGACAAAGTCGGCGAAAGCTTTGGCGCCGCCGAGCAGACCCGGGTTCAGGAAATCGAACAACGACCAGAGATCGGATAGACGATTCTCGACGGGCGTGCCCGTCATGACGACACGGGCCGCCGACTTCAGCTCCTTGACGGTCCGTGATTGCCGCGTGCCGGAATTCTTAATTGCCTGGGCCTCATCGAGGATAACGAGGTCCCAGTCGTGTTCCCGGAGCCACTGGGTGCGCGACAACATGCCGTAGGTGGTGATCAGTAAATCGAGTCCTTGAGCGTCTTGTTTCTCAACCTGGCGATTGCCGGTCATGTTCCCCGAAGGGTGCGCGATCAGGAACGAGATCGTGGGTGCGAACCGCTCGAGTTCCGCCTTCCAGTTCGCCAGCAGCGAGGCCGGCACGACGAGTAGACTGGGCTTCGCCTGGGTCGGTTCGTCGTCCTTGCGGTTGGACTTGCGATGCAGCAGCAGCCCGATCACTTGCACCGTCTTTCCCAGGCCCATGTCATCGGCCAGGCAAGCGCCCAGCCCCAGCCCAGTCACGAACCTCAGCCAGCTCACGCCGGTTTGCTGATACGGACGAAGCTGCGCGCGGAGCCCAGGGGGATCAGTACTCGCGAGCGACTCGGGCGAACGAAGCTTCTTGAGCGTCTCCTCGAGCGCGGCGCCGGCGGTCAGTCCGACCCACTCATGATCTTGACCAGTGGATGACGTTGCGTCTCGTTCCCTGGGGACTCCAGAAAGGAGCCGCATTCCCTCATAAAACGAGAGGCCGCTCTTGCGGGCGTCGCGCTCGACTTTCTTCCAGTGTTGCAATGCCTCCGCCAGCTTTTCGCGGTCGACCTCGACCCACTTCCCCTTGATGGCCACCAGACCGCCAACCGACTCGAGGAGTTGCTCTAGCTCGGACTCGGTGAGCGGCTCACCCTCGAGCGTCACGTTAACGGAGAAATCGAGCAGCGCACTGACACTCAACGTACTCTTCTTGCGGGCGTCGATCTTGACATTGACCACCGGACGAGGCGGGTGGCTCGATTTCCACCAGTCCGGCACCCGGACGACCAGGCCGCTCTCCTCAAAGACGGGGATGTCCTGAAGGAACCGGTACGCCTCGCGAGGGGTCCAGGCAAGAGGATGATAGATCTCGCCCGACTCGAACATCTCCTTGATGAGCGAGCTGCGCTCGGTGGCGCGCTGGATGGGCACCAAGAGCGAAAGTAGTGCCGCTCGGTTTTTCGCACCTGCGTACTGTTGAAGGGCCTTTCCGAGCGGCTCATGCTGCACGCTCCCCTTGGCCGAGAGCCTGGGAATGAAGGTCGCCAGGAATGCGAATGGGTGCTCCTCGTCGCGCTTGTTCTCCGCGAGGTGAAACGTCACGCGGCCGACGAGCCGCCATTGGGGGTTTCGCTCGCTGAGATAGGCCTGGACCCCACCCTTGTAGTGCTCGACCTCCGCGCGGACGAGTAAGTCGAGATCCGACCACCAGGTTGCGAGAACATCGGCCGAGAGGTACTCACAACCGTGCATGGGAGGCGCATGGAGTACCTGAAACGCCAGGTCGGTCTCGGAGGGCTGCGGTATGGGCGGGACTGCACCAGCTTCCCCATCCGCGGGCGTCTGACAGAGCCGGGTCAGGTACAGACGGGCGAAGTCGCGCGCGAAGCCGAACGTCGGCGGCAGGCTCGACTGGAGTTCCGTCGTTGCGAGGTGCAATAGGCCGCGTGCCGTGCCCCCGGCGAAGGCGGCATGCACTCGTTTCCCGACCGCGCCGTCGAGAGCGGCGCCATCCAGGTCGGCGGCCTCGCGGACATGGAGATGGCCCTGGGGCGATAGGAAGAGTTCAAAAGCCATGGGTGATTCGGTCGTCCTAACCTCTGGGGAAGTCGTGAGCGGTCTCTGGCGACGATCGCGGCATGACCCTTTGGAGCCTTCATCGCCGCTTCGCGCAGGCCACATGCAATACCATTCTAAACGAGGTTGTCAAGCTCCTCCCTCGTCGGCACATGCCAGAACTGCGCCCTGGCTGGCAGCCTTGGTCCAGGTGATGGCGGCAGGATGAAGCCCGTAACGGTCGCGGAGGCGCGAGGCCACCCGGTCACGCTCGGGCTCGAAAAGGAAACCGAAAAAGGAAACCGAAGGCGTAAAGCGTCGGGCCCCATGAGCTCTGCTCGGTGCCAGACAATCCGAGTCGGCCAAGGTCGGCAATGAGGCCTTCGGACCGGGCACTGGCGTAAATGCTTCCCTGCACGGGAGCGAACGCGGCGCCGATGCGGGCCTGGAGTTCGTCGAGCGCCGCTCCGAACGCCAGGAGGTCGCGCTCGACGACAGCCGGAAGGATTCCCAGGAGCACCAGCCGGCAAAGTCGTTCCGTGACGCGATCGGGCAGGGGGGGAGATCGTTAAAGGCCTGGAGCTCGTCATGGTCGAGGCGAAGCAGAGACTCGAACGGGCTGGCCCGATGCCAGGACTCTCGCGTACATTCGTCGTCATTCACGCTGCCCGGGCACGGATGATGAAGACAAGCCGAGACAGCCCATGAAATCCTCTCTCAGGCGACTGGGCCGGATCCTTCCCTGGCTCCAGACCGGATGGTCGATCCTCGGAGTGACCCTGGTCATGGTCGTGCTTCTCGAGCTGGGGCTGCGCGGGGTCTTTTTGCTCAAAGACCGCTGGAAACCGCAAATCCCGCCAGATCCGCGCGTGGTCTCGGAAGTCCGCGATGGAGGGGCCTGGCTGCCACTTCACTATCGAGAACTCGAGGCCCTCTCGGACCGCTGGCAACCTTATGTGTACTTCCGCCAACGCCCATTTTTGGGACAGACCGTCACCGTCCTTGAGGAGGGGTTGCGGGCGACCTGGCAGCCACCGCCATGGCAGGGCGATGACGAGAGGGCCAAGCCGCTGAAGATCCTCATGCTCGGCGGCTCTTCGCTCTGGGGTTTCGGTGCCAGGGATGATCAGACCATCCCGTCACTGATCGCGCGCGGACTCCACGAGCGAGGTGTCCGCGCCGAGATCAGGAACCTGGCGGAGATCGGCTACGTCAGCACGCAAGAAGTGATCGCTCTGATCCGCGAGCTTCAACAAGGATATCGACCCGATCTCGTTCTCTTTTACGACGGCGTCAACGACTCGACCTCGGCCTTGCTGGAAGGACAGCCGACGGTGACGACGAAGGAGGTCAACCGGGTGCGCGAGTTCAACATCTTGCAATCGCCCGCGCGACTTGCGTCGGCCCTGGCCGGAAACCTGATCCAGAGCTCCGCCTTGTTCCGGTTCGCCGGGTCCATGGGCAGACGATCTGGCCTGGGACGGGTCAAAGAGCCAAAAGCGCCTTCCGAGACCGAGCTGATCGGTCTCTCGATGGGGGTTGTTCGCGGCTACGTGGCCAACGTGGAGATGGTCGAGGCTCTGGGAAAGGCCTATGGGTTCCGTCCCGTTTTCGTCTGGCAGCCAGACATCTTCTCGAAGCCGAAGCTTGTTCCTTTCGAAGCTGAGGAGGAGGCGAAGTACGGATGGGCCAGGTCCTTGTTCACGGAAGTCCACCGGCAACTCGAGCGGGCCGATGCGCTTGTCTCCAACCCGGATTTCCTCAACCTGAGCGGGATCTTCTCGGAGACCGGCTCGCTCCAGTTTCTGGACTTCTGCCACACGACCGAAGAGGCGAACGCCCGGATCGCCGAGGTGCTGGTCTCCAAGCTGCTCGAAATCGTGATGATCGCCCCGGGAGCACCTACCCCCCAAGCACTGAGCTTCGGACGAAAATTGAAGCTATGAGAGGGAGGTGAAGGTCGACGCGACGGTTTGCGGAACCTCTGAACCTGGGAAGACTTGAGGAGTTTTTCCCATTCCCCCGTTTCCCCAGACCAGGAGCCCTGCAATGAACTTCATCGGCGTCGACCTTCCCAAGAAGTCTATCACCGTTTGCGTCATGGACGAGAAGCGAAAGGTCCTGGCTCGCAAGTCGCTCCTGTAATCAGCCTGATCAAATCGTCGAGTTCTTTCGACAGTTCCGGCCCTTCACGGTGGTCGTCGAGGCCACGGCCAGCTACCGCTGGTTCGTGGAGCTCGTCGAGCCCTTGGCCGAGAAGGTCGTGCTGGCCAATCCCAAGAAGCCGCGGGTGATTGCCGAAAGCACCAAGAAGACCGACCGCCTGGATGCCCAGGTCCTGACCGAATTCCTGGTCCTGGACATGATCCCCGAGTCCTACCAGCCCACG
>JAFAHT010000283.1 GCA_019237095.1 Planctomycetaceae bacterium | reverse complement strand
TCTCGAGCAGGAAGCGGAACCGGGCGTTGGTCTGGCGGGGCGTGCCGAACCCGGCGAACTGCCGCATGGTCCATAACTGACTGCGGTACATGGCCGCGTGGACCCCGCGCGCGAAAGGAAACTGGCCCGGGTAGCCGAGGTCGGATCTGTAGTCGAAGCCCGGGAGGAGGTCCGGGGTATAGAGCGGCTGGACGGGCTGACCGCTGATTGTGGTCGGCGGCTGCTCGCGCGCCGGCCCCCGGCGCAACTCCTCCTGCCAGCGATCGCGGGCGCCGCTATCCGGGACAGGTGCCATGGCCGTGGTCCTCATCAACCGGGATCCCCATATCCACGATACCCGGAACCGCCCGAGTTTCCAACGGGCACGAGATCGCCCCCGGCCGCGGGGCCCCTCACGTCACGAGTTCGGGGGACGCCAGACGCAACTGCGAAGCGCGAGTTCGGGGGACGCCAGACGCAACTGCGATGGGGTTCGATATGGTGCCCTTGCGTCGGGAAAGCTTGGGAAGAGACTCGAACTCGGAAATCCAAGCTCAAGCTAGCCAGGCACTTGCTCTGGGAGAAATAGGGTGATTTCACAATCGCTTAAAGCCCCCAAATATCCCATGGTTTCTAAATTAACTGTCTAAATTAATTGCTGGCCAATTTTGCTTCCGGAGGGAGGAGCGTGACCAAAGTCACCTCTTCTTACTTCTTCATACCTCGGCGAGCTTCAGGCTGGCATCAGGAGTTCCGGCGACAGCATACACATCTTGCTTGCTCCTTCCTCGGCACGGAACTCCGCAACTCGCTCGTACAGTTCCGGGGACACCATACTTAAATACCTACTAAGTCCACGGTCTCTGGCCGTGTGACCCGAAGTGCTTCGAGCGATACGGCGTGCTTCCTCCGGGAAAACGCCCTCGGCTTGGCATCCAGGGAGTTCTCCCCGGGGAAGCCTCTGCCGAGCACGGCGGAATGGCCTGGATCCGGCTGCCTGCAACGCCCTTAACGGGGGCTACCTCACGTAGACAGCCCCCTCGGGGGGCCTTCCCAATACCATAGCCTATGGCCGTGGTTGGTTATTCTTTCGGAGTTAGGCATGGTGTCCCCGGAACTCAGTGAGCCGGAGTGCGACCCTGGGGCGCTAACACTGGATGACTTCGCGGTGGATGAACGGACCGGACGGGTGGAAGCCTGTCCGCAAGGGCACAGGCCGCTGGTGGTCGAAACGAAGAGGCAGGCACGACGCGGATAGAGATGGCGGCGGCGACCTGGGAGGGATGCCCGCTCCGTACCTCGTGCCCGATCCGCCAGACGCGGAACGGTCGCTACACATTGGAATTCACCGCCAAGGATCGTCGCCTGGCTGGGCGCCGTCGGGAACATGAGACCCCGGTGTTCGCGGAGCGGGACGCGACGCGCTCGGGCATCGAGTCGACCAATAGCGGCTTGAAGAATAGGCTGGGTTTGAATCGTCTGCGAGTGCGAGGACGAGGGAGCGTATTCCGTGTGATCCTGCACAAAGTGACTGGCTGGAACGTGCCGCGGGCCGCGGCATCGAAGAAGCTGCGCGCTTGCGTGAGCAGCCAAGTGGCCCAGACGCTGAAAGGGGGAGGGTCCAGGGCAATTGAGGAGCTTTACGTCCCCACCCCCGGCTGTGGGACAGCTTCCAGATGGTTTTCTGGGTTCTCACGGCTGTTCCGACGGACTTGGGGGCCCTCAGGCTGCCTGAGCGAAAACCACCGACTGTTCACAGGCGAGCTTCTGTCGGTAACATCAAGATTGCTCTTTTAATCAAAGATCCAGATTCATTGAATCGGGTGAGGCCGTTCCGAAGGCCGATCGCCTTGGGCGTGGCAACTCCTGGGTCGATATCATATCCCCTCCGCCCTATGATGAATTTTTGCACTCACCAACTCTTCGAGGCGCAGGTCGAGGAGTCTCCCAGCGCGATTGCAATTCGGGCACGGGAGGGCTGCTGGACTTACCGTGAGCTGAACCGGCGAAGCAATCAGGTGGCGAACTACCTTCGAACACTCGGCGTGCGGCCGGAGTGCCTGGTGGGGTTGTGCTTGCCACGCTCGCTTGATCTGGTAGCCGGTATGCTGGGGGTTTTGAAAGCCGGCGGGGCTTACGTTCCCCTTGACCCTGTCTATCCGCGCGACCGGCTTTCTTTCATGCTGGCCGACTCGCAGGTTTCGGTCCTCATAACTTCTGAAGAGATTCGGACTAAGCTCCCTGAGCACTCCATTTGCACGACCTATCTGGATACCGACCGGCCGGTTATCGAGCGTCAACCGGATACGAACCCAACAAGCGGCTCAACGCCTGACGACCTGGCTTACGTGATCTTTACATCCGGCTCCACCGGCCGCCCCAAAGGGGCCATGATCCTTCACAGAGGATTGTCCAATTACTTGCGTTGGTGCATTAATGCATATGATGTGGCTTCCGGTCAAGGCGCGCCGGTGCACTCGTCGGTCTCGTTTGATCTCACGGTAACGAGCCTGTTTGCGCCTCTGCTGGTCGGACGCCGGGTTGACCTACTGGATGAGGACCTCGGTGTCGACCAACTCGCCGCGGCCCTGAGGGATAATTCCGGGTACAGTCTTGTGAAGATTACGCCGGCACACCTTCAACTGCTCGGCCGTCAACTCGCCCCGCATGACGCCGCGGGACGGACTCGGGCGTTCGTGATCGGCGGAGAACAATTGACGGCTGAGCACATCGCCTTCTGGCAGAAACACGCGCCGGACACGCTCTTGTTCAACGAATATGGCCCGACAGAAACGGTTGTGGGCTGTTGCGTCTATCGGGTCCCGAGCGGCTGGCCTGCCAATGGGGTAATCCCTATCGGCAGGCCGATCGACAATACACAACTGTATGTTCTTGATGACAACTTGAATCCGTTACCCGATGAAGCCGTGGGCGAACTTTATATTGGCGGCGCCGGGGTCGCTCGCGGCTATCTGAACCAGCCGGAGTTGACCGCTCGGAAATTTATCGGCGACCCGTTTGGTCCGGAGCCCGGCGCCAGGCTTTACCGCACCGGAGACCTGTGCCGGCGAAGGCGGGACGGCGAACTCGAATACATGGGCCGTGTAGATCATCAAGTCAAGATCCGAGGCCACCGGATCGAGCCCGGAGAGGTCGAGGCCCGTCTGCGGGAGATCCCGGAGGTGGCCGAGGTCGTGGTCGTGGCAAGGGAGGACGAGCCCGGCCGGCCGTACCTGGCCGCCTACGTGGTCCCGGTTCCTGGCACCGCCGCACCGGACGCGGCCGCGTGGCGAGCCTTTCTGAAAAAGCGTCTGCCGGATTACATGGTGCCCACCACCTTCACCTCCCTGGAATGTCTCCCGCTGACGCCCAACGGTAAGTTCAACATGGCCGCCCTGCCCCGGCCAGAACGCCCGGCCGCCACCGGCTCCCGCGCCCCCGATGGGGAGCTGGAAAACACCCTGGCCGAGGTCTGGAAGGGGGTCCTGCACCTGGAGAAGGTCGGAGCGCGGGACAACTTTTTCCACCTGGGAGGGGACTCGCTCAATGCGACCCAGGTGACCGCCCGCCTGGGGGAGCGGCTGGGAGTCGAGGTCCCCCTGCCTGCGCTGTTCAACCAGCCCACCGTTGAGGAGCTGGCCGCCTGGCTGCAGACCCAACACCCGGTTCCTCCCCGATCCCCTCTGGCCATCACCACGGCTCCCCGGGGGGAAGCGCTCCCACTCTCGTTCTCCCAGGAGCGCGCCTGGTTCTTTGAACAGTGGGCCCCCGGCAGCCCTGCCTATCACATCGCAGGCCGGGTCGGCTTCCGCACCCCGGTGAAGGCGGGGTGGCTGGAAGAGAGCTTTCGCCGGATCATCGCCCGCCACGAGGTTCTCCGCACCGTGTTCCGGGGCGAGGGCGGCAGGCCCACCCAGGTCATCCTACCCGAGCTGGAGTGGCGTCTGGACTTGCTGGACCTTTCCCCCTTTTCCGGTGCGGAAGGGACGCAGCGCACGCTGGGGGCGGGCTTGGAGCACGCCCGGCGCCCGTTCGACCTGGGGCACGGGCCGCTGCTGCGGGCCCTGCTCGTCCAGAGGGGTGACCAAAGCCCGGAACTCTTTCTTACCCTGCACCACATCATCGCCGACGGGTGGTCGCTTTCCGTCCTGGTCGAGGAGTTGGGAGCGGTGTACAACGCGCTGGCCGAGGGGCGGGAGCCCGCGCTTCCCCCATTACCCCACCAGTTCGCGGACTTCGCCCTCTCCCAGCGGCACTGGCTGCGGGACGGTGCCCTGGAGCCCCAGCTAGCCTTCTGGCGAGAGCGGCTGGCCCACGCTCCCCCGCCGCTGGAGTTGCCCGGGGACGGGCCGCGGCCGCCGTTGCCGTCTTTCCAGGGTGCCGTCCACGAGGTGCGACTGCCCGGGTCGGTTGTCAGCAAGCTGGAAGAGGTGCCAGCGACACCCGGAACGACGACATTCATGCGCCTGCTGGCGGCATTCTATGTCTTTCTGTTCCGCTACACCGGGCGGGACGACCTGTGCGTGGGCACTCCGATCTCCAACCGCCATTTCCCCGGCGCCGAGGCCTTCATCGGGTTTCTTGTCAACACGCTGGTGGTGCGCGCCCGGTGCTCTGGAGACCTCGCGTTTGAGGAGCTGTTGCGGGAAGTTCGGGAGTCCACCCTGGGCGCCTATGCCAACCAGGACGTCCCCTTCGAGCGCTTGGTGGAGGAGCTGAATCCCGAGCGCGACGTGCGCTACCCGCCGCTCTTTCAGGTCATGTTTGCCTTTCAGAACACGCCGGGGCTAGCCCGGGAAACGCCCCACCTGGCCTTCCGCCTGCTCCCCTGGGACATCGGGGCGGCGAAGTTCGACCTGCTCCTGAACGTCACCCGGGACGGTGAGGGGTACGTGGCGGCTTTCGAATACCGAACCGATCTGTTCCTCCCCGAACGGGTGGCGCGAATGGCCGGCCATTTCCTCAACCTGCTCCGGAACCTGGCCAGCCAGCCGACCGTTCCGCTGGCGGGGATCCCGCTCGCCTCCGGCGAGGAGACCGAACAGCTCTTGCGGTGGAGCCGCGGGCCGGTCTTGCGAGCGGGTGAGGCGGCCACGGTCCTGGACCTCATCCGGCAGCATGTGACCCACTCCCCCGAGGCGGCCGCCCTGGTCTGCGACCGGGCCACACTGACGTATGCGGCCCTCAACCAGCAGGCCCTGGGCTTGGCGAGGCAACTGCAAAGCCGGGGCGCCGGGCCCGGGACCTTCGTGGGCATCCTTCTGGAACGCTCGCCGGACTGGTTGTGGGCGCTGGTCGGCGTCCTCGAATCCGGGGCCGCCTACCTGCCGCTGGACCCGGCGACGCCGCCGGACCGGCTGGGGGAAATCCTGCGAGACGCCCGGCCGGCCGTCGTGGTGACCTCGCGGGCGCTGGCCGACCGTCTCGCCGCCCACATGGAGCTGGTGTGCTTGACCGAGGACGTCAAGCCCGTGACCGGGGGGACGGGCATTCCCCCCGACCCGGACAGTCCCGCTTACCTGATCTATACGTCGGGCTCGACGGGCCGACCCAAGGGAGTGGTGGCCACGCACCGGAACCTCCTGGGGTCGACGCTGGCGCGACTCCAGTATTACCCGGAACCCGTGCGCCGCTTCCTCTTGCTCTCTCCCTTCACCTTCGATAGTTCCGTGGCCGGGGTCTTCTGGACGCTGGCGCAAGGCGGAACCCTGGTCCTGCCCAAGGCGTCGGCCTCCGACGTCACGGCGGTGGTGGAGGATATCGAGCGACTCGGCGTCTCCCACACGCTCTGCATCCCCTCCCTGTACCGGCTCATTCTGGACCGGGCGGCCGGCGGGGAGTTGCTGTCGCTCCGGGCCGTGATCGTCGCTGGCGAGAGCTGCCCGGAGTCCCTGGCACGGCGGCACTCGGAGAAGGCGCCCTGGTGCCGGCTGTACAACGAATACGGGCCGACGGAGGCCACGGTCTGGTGTACGGTCTACGAGAGTCCGGCGTCGGGAGGGCGAGCCGGGCCCCAGGGCGTGAGCATCGGGCGCCCCATTCCCGGTGCGGAGGTGTTCGTGCTCGACGGCGACCGGAAGCCGGTCCCGGTCGGCATCCCCGGCGAGATCTACGTGGGGGGCGTCGGTGTCACCCGCGGCTACTGGGACCGGCCGGAGCTGACGGCACAGGCCTTTCTCGCCCACCCCTTCTCCCCAGGGGCGCGCGTCTACCGGACCGGGGACCTGGGCTGCTTCCTCCCGAGCGGCGACATCGAATACCTCGGCCGGAAAGACGGCCAGGTGAAGGTCCGGGGGTTCCGTATCGAACTGGGAGAAATCGAGCACGCCCTGGCCCGACACCCCGCCGTGGAGGAGGCGGCGGTGGTCAAGATCCCGGGGCGCGAGAGCCTTACCGCCTTCGTCGCGCCGAAGGATCCCGCCGCGGCCGCCTCACTGGAGGACGAGCTGCGCCGCTTCCTTCGCGAGGCCCTGCCCGCGCCGCTGGTGCCGTCCTCATTCGTCGCCCTGCCCGCGCTGCCGAGGACCGCTCACGGCAAGATCGACCGTTCCGCGTTACTGGCCCCCGAGAGGTCCTGCCACGACGTCGGCCTCACCGTCATTGAGCCTTCCAGCGACTGCGAACGTCGGCTCCGGTCTGTCTGGGAGGAGGTTCTGGGTGTTACACCGATCGGAGTTGAGGACGATTTCATCAAGCTGGGCGGCGATTCCTTGATCGCGACCGTTCTCCTCGTTCGTATCGAGAAAGAATTCGGCAAATCGATCAGTCCATCGATCCTGCTCCGAGGCGGATCGATCCGACAACTGGCCCGCCTCCTGGCCGGGGAGGCTCCCCCACAGCAGGAGTCGCTCACGGTGCAGCTCCGCGAGGGCTCGGGGCGACCGCTGTTTATACTGCCGGGGATCGGTGGTTATCCCGAGGAACTGATCCATTTGGCGTCCCACCTCAACGCAGGACGGCCGATCTATTCGTTCCGGTCGCCTGGCCAGGACGGGGTGAGCGAGCCTATCGACGGCATTGAGCTATTGGCCATGCACTACCTGGAAATGCTTCGCTCCGTACAGCCGAAGGGGCCTTACCTGGTTGTAGGCTACTCGTTTGGGGGAACGATTGCCTTCGAGATGGCGCTGCAACTCCATGCCGTCGGGGAGCGGGTGGACTACCTGGCGATCCTGGACAAGGAGGCCCCGAGAGAGTTCATTCGACCTTGGTTGAACCCTGCCTACACGGCCTCCGTCGCTTACAAGTTTGTTCGCTGGGCCACGGCTGGCTTCTTCCGGTCAGCCGGGCGGAAGGAACACGCCGCCACGATCGCACTCAGCGTCTCGACCTTTCTCCGCGTTTGGAAAGACAATCTGTCCCGACTTCTTGGGCTGGGGACGGGAGGTTCGATCATCTCTTCCGAGATCACGCAGGCAGCCGCGCTGCCAACACCTCTTTCACGACTCATCACAGTCAATCGTCGGGCAGAGATGCGGTATCGGCCCCGTATATACCCAGGCCGCGTGCTTCTCTATCGGGTCCGGAGCGAGCCCCCCCGTTTCCGGGCCACCAGGCTTGACATGGGTTGGGGACGCTTTGTCCAGCAGGATGTGGATGTGCGGTTCCTGGAAGGGAACCACCTTACCTTCCATAAGGACCCAGGAGCTCGCCTCCTGGCCGAACGAATCGAAGCCGATCTGGCCTTGATCGAGTCTCTCTGTGTGGATCACGCGAGTTGAGCACGTTTTCAAGAAGATATACCTTACGCGGCCAAGGAGTTCCGGGGACACCATACACATCTTGCTTGCTCCTTCCTCGGCACGGAACTCCGCAACTCGCTCGGATCCGGTGAACGGAACCGGTCAGGCGAGGCACCATCGATTGGGACAGACAGGGGGAATGAGGCACCGGGGGCGACTTGGCGGGTCAAGTCCAGGCCACGTAACCGCAATTGGGACACAGGGTTCTCACTGGCAAGGGTATTTTATTTGCTTTCCCCAGACTCCCCACTTAGCTCAGGCGAAGGTGCCTGACCAGAGCTTCTCGCTGCCTGAACTCCCGATTTCTCTACTTTTCTCTACCACACGCCTGTCCAGTACCGGTGAAAAGTTGGGCCGCTCATGTGGTGAAATTGGTGGGAGGGCGAGGATGGCCAGGGGCCGAGCCCTCGGCCTCCATTCGCCGAACTCCCGATCCCCTAGTCTCTTCAGGCGTGGACTCGTCCTGACGCCAGCGACGACAGAGTAGGAGACCACCAGACTCCCTACATGAGCCAAGTTGGGCTTGTACGAGCTGGTTCGGGCATTCGAACACCTGGAGGAACAGTCAGCCGCGCCGATCTGATTTCGTCGCGCTCCAGGCGGGATCGTCAGGGCGGTACCACTCGCTCAACCAAGCTGAAATCCTGTCCGCGGCGGACTTCAAGATCAGTCGCCCCAGGTCACGCTTGCCGGTTCACCCGGTAAAGAACGCCCCGGATGCGCTGGCCGTCCTCGGACCGGGCTTCGATCGTCTCCACACGACAGGCCAGGCCAAGCGACATGAGGGCCGGGGAAAACCCTTCGGCCGAACTCCGACCCGGACAGGCGATCAGACCCACGCCGCCAGGCTGGAGCAGTTTTGCCAGCAGGCTGGCTACCAGGGGCACCAACCGGCGCTCGTAGAGAACGTCCGAGCCCAGGATCACGGGGTAGGTTTCATCGGGAAGGTCGCGCCAGTCCAGCAGACGGGTCGTGTACGAGGCCGAATCGAAGCCGTTCTCGTGGGCACTCCGGCTGACGAAGTGCAGGGGGGCTCGGTCGTAATCGGTGAAGCAGACTGAAAGACCTCGGTCCAGCGCGACCAGCCCGGCCAGGCCGACGCCGCAGCCGATCTCGAGCGCCCGGAGAGACGGAACCGATTCCTTGCTCACAGGCCACGGCTCGCTTGCCACGACCTCGGCCAGGAAGAGCGCACCGGGCCAGAGGTAAGCCCAGTAGGGCATGTAATCGTCGCGCTGGTTCCATTGCCGGACCAGCGGATCGTCGAGCAGCCGGTCCGGGTCGGCGGGACGGACCACGCTGATGGGGCGGCCACGGAATTCCAGCCGCGTGACCGTGACTGGCCCTGTGTACTCGGTCTCCCGCTCCTGGAAGTCGTGCGGCTCGGTCTGGAACTGCTGTCCCAAGGTTAACTCCTTAGAGGCCGAGGACGGCAGGCCTCGGTACCGGCCGCCGGCCTACTGTATCTCCTTGCATCACATCTCGATTAGCGGGACGAAACGGCGGGAGCGCTCGCTCAGGGTGTCGGCCAGCCGCATGGGCTCGGTGAAGAGCTGGTCGGGGCTCGTTTTCATCGCGAAGGCAGTCGCTTCCTGGCCGAGGTTGACCCGGATCATGCCGACGGGGACGACCCGGAACCGCCTTAGCGAGCCGCCCAGCGCCCGGCCGAGCACGGCGTCGTCGCCCTCCCGATCGGCTCGGGAGTGACGACCAGGCCGGTCAGGCCAATCGCCAGCCCCTTCCAGGGTGGAAACCGGCCGCTCGCCGCCAGGGCCAGGCGTGTCAAGAGCCGCGAGTAACCGGCGTCGGAGAGCTCGATATCCACGGGCTGCCGCACCACCGCGACGACACTCACGGCCCGGCCCACGATGGGGATCCCGCTCCAGCTCACCGCCCGGCGGTAGTAACGGAGCACATCCAGCGGCGGTTCGCGGAACTCCTCGCCGGGCTCGAGCGTCGCACCCGCCAGGCGAAGCACAGGGTCGATCAGTTCGAACAACCGCTCTTCGAACACCTTGAATGGACCTCCAAGGGAGAGGGGTATGGGACCGCGCGTGGCGACGATAGAATTCCAGGTTGCAGCCAGAACGCCTGGAGCACAAGACAGCAAGGGGGCTGCGGGCTCGCGGCTCCGTGTCAGGGAAGCAAGGATCTTCGCCGATGGAAATCGATTTGACCCCCCGGTCGGCGGCCGCGTCGCGTGTCAGCCTGTCGATCGTCATCATGCCCGGAGAGGCCAATTTCTATGGCACGCTGCACGGCGGCGTCATGCTCCGGCTGGCCGACGAGTGCGGAGCGATCGCCGCGCTGCGGCACGTCGGCCATGGCCAGATCACCACGGCGGCGATGGACTCGATGATCTTCCTTGGTCCGGTCTTCGTAGGTGAGCGGGTCGAGGCGATCGCCGAGGTCACCTACGTCGGCAGGTCGTCCGTCGAGTCGCGCATCGAGATCTTCGCCGAGCGCCTGGAACGAGCAGACAGGCGCAAGATCGGCGTCGGCTACGGCCTGTACGTCGCGCTCGACGACAATGCTCGGCGCCATGAGCAAGTTCCACCGCTCTTGAGCGAGACCGCTGCCGATCACCGTCGCGACGAGTTCGCACGTGCCCGCCAGGCCATCCGCCTGGCCCGCCGGGCCGAGATCCGGGCCGAGGCCCAAGCCGAACGGGAGCAGGGAGATTCGCAGTGAGATCCGGCGAGCGTGGACCGAATCATCCCTGGGGGGACTGCTGCGGATTCTCCATCTGGGGCACGGCGGACGATGCGGTGCCGGGGAGCTCAAACTTCGGTATCGATGCATCACTGTAGACCGCCTCGCCGTGCGGCTTCTCGTCGTACCGACGCGTTGAGCTGTGATTCGAGGAGTAGCTGCTGATGCTGCTCGACGAGTTGTCGTCCAGCTCATCGGCGACGCCGTTTAGCCCCTTCTTGAATTCCACGATGCCCCGGCCAAGGGAGCGTCCCACCTCAGGAAGGCGCTTTCCGAAAAGCAGCACCGCAACGCCCATCACGATGAGCATTTCGAGTAGACCAAGCTGTGGCAACATACGACGATCTCCGAGTGGATCTGATGAGGACAGAACGAGTCAACCGGTCAGTCTCGGCCCAACCGACTCGCCCAAGGCCAGTGCGTGGGTACCGATTTCATCACGGCATGGGCAAAGCAAAAGCCATTGCTTCGCACCGCAGGCGACAGCCCCGGCAAGTCGCGATCATGGATTGGGAGGAGTCGTCTTCTTGTCGGCGGTGACGGCCTGATCGATATCGTCCTCGATCCCCGACACGCCCTTTTTGAACTCGGTCACGCTCTTGCCCAGGGAACGCATCACGCTGGGCAGGCGATTGCCGAAGACCAGCAAGGAGACGAAGGCCACGATCAGCAGTTCGGTCGTGCCAATGTTCTGAAGGAAGGCAAACGGCATCATGAGCAAGGTCCTCAAATCTAGGGCGCAGTCAAGGGCAGGGGCCAGGGCAGCAGGTGACGTCAAAGGCGATGGGGTGCGGAGGCCGCACCTCGGGGATTCACGGCGCATTCCCGAGGCATGAAAGCCGCAATGAGTCAGGGCAAGAAAGCGGCTGGGGACCCTTTCATGATGAGGGTCCGGGCGATGATCAGCGCGGCCACGGCGGTCGCCGCCAGGATCGTCACGAACCAGTAAAATCGGTTCCCCCGAGTCAGGAACGCCCCGGGAATTCTCGAGGGGCTTCCGGGCACCGCGGCCGTTGGCGATCCCGCGCCCACACGCCTGGCCGTCGTCCGGCGGACCGGAGAGAGCCAGGGCATGATGGTCTTCGCCTGCCGGCTCTTGAGCACGCCCGTCCGGCCATAAAGCACCAGCACGACCATCCCGATCAACAAGAGCTCCCGCAGGCCGATCATGATGTCCCGTCTCCCGATACCGGCTCCAACCCCACGTGAGCCGGTTGTCCGAGCCCGGTCTTGCCTCCGACGCATCTGCTCCCGCCCCTCCCGGTCTCCGGCGCCAATCTCGCTTCATGCGTGTACAACCCAGCTCACGGACGAGGCCATGCACCGTTGCGGCAAGAGCCGAGGAGAGCTCGGTAGAGACCGGAAGTGAAAACCAATATGCTGGGGGCACGGGAATGACGTCGAGGGATGGGAGGGCCGACAACTCGGCGCCAACCGAAGGCCAAGGCGTCTCGACAGGGACGACGCGGGGTGGGTTGACAACTTCATCGTAACGCCGGCCCGTTATCTGTCAACCAAAATTTCGCCGGCGCCTCATTGGCTCATTGGTTTCAACACTGCGAGAGGAGGGATTTGAACCCTCACCCCTTGCGGGACAGGATCCTAAGTCCTGCGCGTCTGCCAGTTCCGCCACTCTCGCGCAGGGGTCATGCCTGCCCGATCGAGCAACCTGATCACGTTTCATCATCGTAACAGACACACCGATCATGCCAAGAGGTTCGATTGTCCCATGAATCGCCGACGGTTTCTCGAAGGATGTACGTCCGGGCTCACTGCGCTCTTCGCGGCCTCGTCGGATGGGCACGCATCATGAGAGGTACAAAAGGTTCTTATTGTCAAACGAGGTCGGAAAGCGAACAATACGAAGATCTCGGCAAAGGCCAGGAATTCGGGTTCGGGTTGATCATTCCCGATCCCCACAGCGTATATTTAATGAAGGTGCGTTCAGCGAGCGAACCCTCTCATGTGAGAGCCCGGATCGCTCCGAAACAACAGAGGAGACAAGAGAGTGGCAACAAGCAATCCTGCGTTTTCTCAGGATATTTTCGCCGGGTACAATCAGGTCTACGGTGTTCCCCGCAGTACAGTGACAACCGTACAGGGAACAATGGCCAAGACCTTTCTGCTCCTGGCCATCATGTCGGCGACCGCACTCTGGTCGTTCTACGCCGTGGCGTCAGACCAGCTTCAGCTTGGCGTGATTCCCGTCGCGGGAATCGCCGGGTTCATCCTGGCCATGGTCACGATCTTCAAGCCGACCGTCGCCCCGTGGACTTCACCGGTTTACGCGGCCATGGAAGGAGTGTTCCTGGGTGCTATCTCGCAAATTGTGGAAATGCGGTACGGCAAAGTCTATCCAGGTATTGCTCTTCAAGCTGTGATGCTCACCGCGGGCACGCTCCTGCTCATGGTCTTCCTCTATGCGAATCGGATCATCCGGGTCACGGACCGGCTGAAGTCGGGCGTGATCATGGCGACGGGCGCCCTCTGCCTGTTTTACTTCCTGTCGATGATCCTGGGGCTGTTCGGCGTGGCCGTGCCGTTTCTCTTCAGTTCATCGCCGATCGGCATCGGCTTCAGCCTCTTCGTCGTCGGCCTGGCGGCGTTCAACCTGCTGCTCGATTTCGATTTCATCGACGAGGCCGCACAGCGGCAGATGCCCAAGTACATGGAGTGGTACGGCGCTTTCGGCCTGATGGTCACGCTGGTCTGGCTCTACCTGGAGATGCTCCGGCTGCTCTCGAAGCTCGCCAATAACCGCAATTGACACCTGGCGAAGCCAACGTGCTCGCTCCACGACAAGGTGGCCCGCGGATCTCCCTGGATGGTCCGCGGGCCACGCTTGGGTTCGGTTGTCTGAATCGTCCTTTGCGGGACGCCCCCTCAGCAATGCGATCCCTCGATCATCTCACCTCACTGAGCGCCACGGGCCGGTGCTCCGCGGCCGACACCAGGGCGGCCTCCAGTACCCGTTGGGTCTGGTAGGCATCGTGGAAGTCGGGTAAGGGGACGGTGGGCTCGTGGCCGCCGAGTACCTGGAGAATATCGTAGGCCTGGTTGATGAAGCCGTGCTCATAGCCAAGCGTGTGGGCATCGGGCCACCAGTGCTCGGCATAGGGATGGTCGCCGCCGTGGGTGCACATGATCGTGGTCCAGCCTTGCACGGCTCGGGGACGCGTGGCGTCGTAATACTGAAGCTCGTTCATACGCTCGAAATCGAACTTGAGTGAGCCCTTGGTGCCGTTGAGCTCGAAGCCGTTGCGATTCTGATTGCCTGTCGCCTGCCGGGCAGCCTCGAAGCTGGCGACGGCGCCGCCGGAGAACCGGGCCAAGAAGAGCAAGGTGTCGTCCACGGTCACGGGCCCCGTGCTTTCCCCGGCATGTACGCCGGCCGCGATACCCCCCGCGGCCGTGCCCGTCATCTTCTTCCGCTGCTTAATGAACGTCTCGGCCACCGCGCCGCTGATCTCGGTGATCTCCTCGCCGGTGACGAAGCGGGTCATGTCGATGATATGGGCGTTCAGATCGCCGTGCGCACCAGAGCCTGCGCCTTCTTTCTGAAACCGCCAGACAAGGGGGATCGACTCATCGGCCCAGTCTTGAAGATAGAAGGCCCGGACGTGCCGGATGGTCCCCAGCGCACTGTCCTTGACCAGCTTGTGCGCCAGGGCGACGGCTGGGCAGCGGCGGTAATTGTACCAGACGAAGGTCTGGACCCGGGCTTGCTCGGCCGCCTCGACCATGGCGCGGGCCTCGGCCAGCGTGCCGGCGATCGGTTTCTCGCAAGACACATTCTTGCCGGCCTCGATGGCGGCCATGGCCACCGGGGCGTGCATGAAGTTGGGCGTCACGATGTCAACCAGGTCGATCTCGGGCAACCTGACCGTGTGCTCCCAGTTCGTCGATGCGTGGGTCCAGCCCCAGTGATTGGAGAAGATCTTGGGATGCCCTTGCCTGCGCCCGCACGACGTATGCATGACCGGGAGGACTGAAGGCTTGAAGAACTTGGTGACCTGCGACCAGGCATTCGAGTGGGTCCGCCCCATGAAGCCTTCGCCGATCAACGCCACGTTGATCTCACGCATTGGGAATCTCCTCGATCGCTCAAGACACCGCAAACCAAGCGCGGATGGCGACGTCGCCTTCACTCGCTCAGTCGCCTTCACTCGCTCAAGTGGCTTTGCGGCCACTATAGCCGGCGCACAGGCCGACTCCCAGGGTCGAGTCCTCTCGCGGCGGTTTACCGGCTCGTTTACACTCGGGGAACTGACTCTGGAGCACCACTGGAGGCCAAAATGAAAGAGCCACTCGTCCGCTTCAGCGTTGCGATCGGGGGCGAGCTGCTGCGGAGGTTCGACCAGTATCGAGAGAATCATCGCTATCCCAACCGGAGCGAGGCAGTTCGGGGCCTGATGCGGGATGCGCTGATCGAGGAAGTAATCGACAGGGAAGACAGCGAGGCAATGGGTGTGATCACCTTGATTTACGATCACCACGCCGGCCGGATCGCCGAGCGCTTGACCGAGCTGCAGCACGGCCATCTCGAGCAGGTCGTCACGACGACTCACGTCCACCTGGACGAACGGCGATGCCTGGAGGTGATCTTGCTACGTGGCTCCACGGGCCGCGTTCGTGAGCTCGCGGACAAGCTGATCGGCACCAAAGGAGTTGAGACCGGCCGGCTGGTCCTGACAGCCGCATCCCCGGTCTCCGGCCATCGTGAGCTACATGCCGGGCATGAACACTCTCACGATCATCATGAACACGACGCTCACGCCCGCGTCCAGAAACCTGAACACGGTCATCATCATTCGACGTAGAGCGACAGATTCCGATGCTTGGCAGCCGCTGCCCGGCAGCCGCAATGGCCTCGTGTTCTCAGGCCCGGGCGACACTCTTCCGCATCCTTGCCCCTTTTGGACAGCCCCCAAGCAATTTCTCCATGCCTGTTTCTCCTGGGCAACGCTCCATGATCTGCTCTTGAGATTCCCGGCCGCCGGGCGACAGAATACATTCCTTCATCGTTTCTCTTGTCAGGGGGTACGCATGAATCAAACAGAAAACACCCACGGCGCTTCGCTGACGGATATTGGAACCGAGAAACAGAAATACGATGCGATCCTGGTCGTAGGCTTCGGCGGCCCGGAAAAGAAGGAAGATGTCCTTCCTTTTCTGGAAAACGTGACGCGGGGGCGGGACATCCCCCGCGAGCGTCTGCTTGAGGTGGCCGAGCATTATGATCATTGCGGGGGTTCCAGTCCGATCAACGGTCAAATGCGCGGACTGATCGACGCCCTGCTTCCTGAGCTCAGGCGGCATGCAATCAGCCTGCCGATCTACTGGGGGAACCGGAACTGGCATCCCCTGCTGGCCGATACCCTGCATGAAATGGCGGCAGCCGGGATCAAGAAAGCCTTGGGGGTCGTGCTGGCCGCGTACAGCTCTTATTCCAGTTGCCGGCAATATCGCGAGGACATCGAACGGGCCCAGGACGAGGTCGGCCCAGGGGCCCCGACGATCGACAAGACCCGTGTCTTTTACAACCATCCCGAGTTCATCAGTGCCAACTCGGATCGGATTCGTGAGGCGCTGGCGCAGGTTCCGCTTGATGACCGCTCCGCAGTGCGGCTGACATTCACGGCGCACAGCATTCCCCAGGCGATGGCCAGGAGTTCCAGCTACGAGACGCAGCTTCAAGAAACGTGTCGGCTGGTGGCCGCGGACCTGGGCATCCCCGCCAGTCGCTGGGCCCTGGTGTATCAGAGCCGAAGCGGCAGGCCCCAGGATCCCTGGCTCGAGCCCGACATTCTCGATCACCTCCGGTACTTGAAGGATCGGGGAACAACGGCCGTGATCGTCCATCCGATCGGGTTCCTCTCCGACCACATGGAGGTTCTCTATGATCTCGACGTGGAGGCGATGCACCTCCGCAAGGAGCTGGGGCTTCAGATGGTTCGCTCGCGGACCGTGGGTACGCATCGCGGGTTCGTCCGGATGCTTCGCGAACTGATCTGCGA
>JAFAHT010000466.1 GCA_019237095.1 Planctomycetaceae bacterium | reverse complement strand
CGTGTTCCAAAGCCGCCTCGTGACTTCCCCGGATACCTTCCTCGAACTCGTGGGCGATGATGGCATCCTGCCTCAAGGGATGGCTCATCCCGGAACCGGAGCGTCGTGTCTCACTCATGCCGGCTGCTCGAAGAGCATGATGCTGGCCGTGTAGCCATGGACGAAGTTCTGGCCGCCGATCGGACCGATCTCGCCCATGGCGAAGAAGCCAGCGACGGGTATCGGTCCATAGACCTCGTGAATCACCCCCACGTCGTGATCGGCTTTGTCGAAGAGCCGCGTGCCGCGACCGTTGCATGTGAAGAGCAGCGCCCCGGTGGGCCTTCCTGACGGTTTGCTTGCCACGAGCAGGCTGCGCAGATCTTCATCGGCGGTTTCGGCGTCGCGGACATGGAACTGGACGGTCTGGCCAACACGCACGACGTCCGTGATCTGGATGGCCCCGGAATCATCGGCCCCCATCACGTTGCGCACCAGGAAGTCGCCACGCTGGAAAGAGCCCTGGTACTCGTTGATCACCCGGCCGATGTGCAGGCCATCCTGGATTCGCCGCTGATCGTCGCTGGAAAGCTCTTGAAACATGTCCCGCAGCGCCTCCAGCGCGGGGCGGCGGCCCAGCTCACGGATGACGTTCTGGTCGGCCTTGGTCACGATCAACGTGTGCCCGACCGGGCGGCAGCCCTGGCTCACGACGGTTGCGATCGACAGCGGACCGCCGAGCAACATCGCCACCGCCCCATCGGGAAATGCCTGGCCGTCGAGCACGAGCTGATTGGCCCGCGGGATCTGGCTGCCACTGGCCATGCCGCCGATCACTCGCAGCCCGCGAACTTCCTTGTTCACCTGACGCAAGAAATCGTCGGTCCGGAAGGAGAAGGGGTCGCCCAGCAGGAGGACCGCGGATCGCTCCGGGTCTTCGATTCCCTCGGCCCAGGTGATGCCGGACTCGCCTGGCTCGCCCAGCCGCAGCGGTCGAATCGAAACGCCCGGCAGGCTGATCGACCAAACCGAGAGGGCCGGTGATCCTTCCACCTCCCTGGCGTCACCCACAATCGACTCGCCCGTGCATCCAAGGATGTGGCGAGTGCGGGCTTGTTCCAGGAATGCGGAGGCGATCCGACCAAGCTCATCGGCATGATGCATCGACGAAAAAACCAAGGTGAGGTCGGCCGTGTCGCCGGCCAGTCCCTCGTCCAGTTGCTCCAGAACTTGATGGAACGCGGCGTTGGTGTTCCGCGCGGTGGACAGAGCCGAGATGCACTTCATGACCGGGCTGCTCCTTGAGGGGGGGAGGGCACTCTGGCTGGCGACCGATGATCGAGCCCCGTCTTCGCTCGCCGGGTTGGCTCTGATTGCGATTCGATCATGCGAGTCTGCATAAGCCGGCTATTCGCCATCCGACCAGTGTAATATAATCAACTAGGCTGGTTCTCTCTACCGGGCCCGACCCGCGCGGGTTGAGTTTGGTTCTGGATGTGATTGAAAATCAAGGTTGTGTGCCTGAATTTCTGGGGTCATGACGAGCCTTCGAGGGTCGGCTGTGGCGCGGCTGGCAGGCGCGGCCGCCGGGGCGCTGCCGGTCAGCTCGTCGGTTCCGGCTCACCCCCTGCTCGATGGACCTTCCCGGCCGTTTTTCCTCAACCCGTCACTCCGGCCCGACGGCTTCTCTAACGCCACCGGACTCGTTGCATGGCTTTTGATCCCAAGTATATCCGCGATTTCTCAATCGTCGCCCACATCGACCACGGCAAGAGCACGCTGGCCGACCAGTTGCTGCTGCAGTCCGGTGCGATCACACAGCGCGAGTTTCGCGAGCAATTGCTCGATGACATGGATCTCGAGCGCGAGCGTGGGATCACCATCAAGGCCCGGGCCGTAGCGATCAATTATACGCTCGACGG
The DNA here is from genome assembly GCA_019237095.1 of Planctomycetaceae bacterium. Taxonomy (GTDB): domain Bacteria; phylum Planctomycetota; class Planctomycetia; order Isosphaerales; family Isosphaeraceae; genus Aquisphaera. The sequence goes on along the minus strand of JAFAHT010000466.1, from coordinate 7,203 downwards.
CCAGGTGTATGAATTGAACCTGATCGACACTCCCGGCCACGTGGACTTTCATTATGAGGTTTCGCGCAGCCTGGCGGCCTGCGAGGGGGCGATCCTGCTGGTTGATGCGACGCAGGGAGTTCAGGCTCAGACCGTGGCCAACGCCTTCCTGGCCGTGGGTAACGACCTGACCATCGTGCCGGTGCTGAACAAGATCGACATGCAGGCGGCACGGCCGGAAGAGATCAAGGAAGAGATCATGCATACGCTGGGCATCGACCCGGCCGAGATCCTGGCGGTCAGCGCCAAGACGGGCCAGGGCGTGCCCGACGTATTCCGGACGATCATCGATCGCGTCCCGCCTCCCTCGGGCAATCCGTCGGGGCCGTTGCGGGCGCTCATCTTCGACTCCAAGTTCGACGACTACCAGGGGGTGATCACGTACGTTCGGGTCGTCGACGGCGCGCTGAAAGTGGGCCAGAAGATCCGGCTCATGGCCGGCGGCACCGACCACGAGGTCACGGGCCTGGGGCAGTTCCGGCCGCGCGAGATCGCCTGCGACGAGCTGGGGGTCGGCCAGGTCGGTTATGTGATCGCGAATCTCAAGCAGCTATCCGATGTGCGGATCGGCGACACGATCACCCAGGTCCCGGGGGCGGCCGAGATCCCCCTGGAGGGCTATCACGAGCCCGTGCAGGTCGTATTCTGCGGCCTTTTTCCGGCATCTCACAACCAGTTCGACGATTTGCGCACCGCGCTTCAAAAGCTGGCGCTCAATGACTCGAGCTTCTCGTTTGAGCCCGAGACTTCCGACGCGCTGGGCTTCGGTTTTCGGTGCGGCTTCCTGGGCATGCTGCACATGGAAATCGTCCAGCAGCGGCTGGAACGCGAGAGCAATCTTGCCCTGGTCCAGACAGCGCCCAACGTCACCTACGAGATCGTCACTCGCAAGGGCGAGACCCTTCATATCTCGAACCCGACGCGGATTCCCGACCCCGGCGACATCGAGGAGTTCCGCGAGCCGATCGCCAAGGTCAACTTCATCCTCCCCGCCGATTGCATCGGCGCGATCATGCAGCTTTGTGAAGACCGCCGGGGAGTCTTCATCAAGACGGAGTATCTCTCACCCACCAGGGCGATTTTGACCTATGAGCTTCCCCTGGCGGAAATGATCTATGACCTGTACGACAAACTGAAAAGCGCCACCCGCGGCTACGGCACCATGGACTATGAACTGATCGGCTATCGAGCCGGCGATCTCTGTCGACTCGACATCGTGGTGGCGGGTCAGAAGGTCGATGCGCTTTCCGTCGTCGTGCACCGCGCCCACGCAGACCGGCGCGGTCGGAAACTGGTCCGCAAGTTGAAGGGGGAAATCGACCGGCACCAGTTTGAGGTTGCCATCCAGGCGGCCATTGGCAGCCGCGTAATCGCCCGCGAGACGATCTCGGCCCTGCGCAAGAATGTGACCGCAAAGTGTTACGGCGGCGACATTACAAGAAAAAGGAAACTTCTCGAAAAGCAAAAGGAGGGCAAGAAGCGTATGAAACAGGTGGGGAACGTCGAGATTTCCCAGGATGCTTTTCTGTCGGTTCTCGACGATACCGACGATTGACCGGGCGCGGGTCGGAAACAGTCTCGGCCGGCATTCACTCCCGCCGGGTCGAGTGGGACGGCTTCTGGAAAATGCGGCCTCTGGATATGCACCCGTCGTACTGAATTCGGATGGTTTAGGCGGAGCCTGCGGATCCAGTCAAGACGAAAAGATTTCGAACGAGCCACCATGACCAATCACACGCCGGCCGGGAAACGTCGTTCGCAGGAGAATCCGGCGGTGGGCGTGGTGCGCCAGACGATTGACCTGGTGGTGGTGCTTTGTCTCGGCGTGCTCATGTTCCGCACCTTCTCGGCTGAAGCGTATGTCGTGCCGACCGGTTCGATGGCGCCGACGCTGATGGGTCATCATCGCGAGCTGACCTGTCCCAACTGCGGGTTCGTCTTCGTGATCGGCGTCGATGAGGAGGGGCATCCACCGCGGCCGGTCTGCCCGAACTGCGGGAAGAACGACCTGGACCGCGTGACGGCCGTCGAGTGCAACGGAGACCGGGTACTGGTCCAGAAATTCCTCTACGATTTCCGTCCTCCCCGGCGGTGGGAAGTGGCGGTCTTCCACTTCCCCGGCGAGCCGGCCCAGGCCTACGTGAAGCGTGTCGTGGGGCTGCCGGGAGAGTCGGTGCAGATCGTGGACGGTAATGTTGTGATCGATGGCAGGGTCGCGCGGAAAAGCCTCGATGAGCTGCGCGCGATGCAGATCCTGGTGCATGACAGCCGCTATGTACCTCATGATTCCGACCGGTTCCCACGGTGGGTTTTCCTGCTCGGCGCACCACGGCACCGGCTGGCCAGCGGCTGGAGCCAGTCAGAAGGCAGGTTCGTGCACGAAGCGGTCAAGCCCGCGCCCAATGAGCCGGATGACCGTCTGGACTGGTTGGTCTACCGGCACTGGGATCCCGTACTCAATCGGTACGGGCCGATCCGCGACCACTATGCCTACAATGGCGGCGATCTGGGTGCGGACAATGTGGTTCCCGACCTGTCGCTCGAGGCGCGGCTGACACTCAGCTCGGAAGTCGAGATGATTGCCATCGTGATTCGATCCGGCGGCGACCGCTTCCTGGTTCGGATCCCAGTCAAGGGCGAGGGCTCAGTCGAGGTGGCTCGGAACGATCACAAGCAGCTCGTAGTTCCCTGGGCAACTCCGCTGACCGAGGTCGACCGTTGGCCGTGCACGGTCATGCTCCAGGCTTCGGTCGTCGACCACCGCCTCACCGTAACACTCGACGGGCAGCCTCTTTTTCAACCCCTTGATTATGACAATCCATTGGCGGGACCTCACGACGACGAATCGCCGATAGCCCTGGGAGTGCGCGGCGGAGCGCTGAGCGTCACCGATCTCAAGATCTTCCGGGACGTTTACTACACAGACGCTCTGGGCAGCATCCTGCGGCATCCTCACGGCGTGAATGAGCCGTATCAGCTCAAGGACGACGAGTACTTCGTGCTGGGCGACAACAGTCCGGTCTCGAACGACTCGCGGTTCTGGTCGGGCAGCCCGGTGGTGCCCAGGTCGATGTTTCTGGGCAAGCCGTTCCTGGTGCACCTGCCCGGGCAAGTCGTGGCCCTGGAGGTCTTTGGTCGATCGGTTTACTGGGTTCCCGATCCCAGGAGAATCCGGTACATTTACTGAGTGGGAAATCAATACGGCAAGACCGGTCGCCCTGCCGGCCGTCCGGACCGAACGAGAGAAGAGCCGACGATGGGACGGACCGCCGCAACCGTGAAGCCTGGCCCAGGTCCCCGCAAGACCGTGCTGGAGGAGGTCTCCAAGCCCAGTGAGAGCCATCGTGAAACGGTCGAGGCGATCGTGGTCGCCCTGATCCTGGCGCTGGTGGTCCGCGGCTTCGAGGCCCAGGCCTTCGTGATTCCCACTGGCTCGATGGCCCCAACTCTGATGGGCCGCCACAAAGAATTAAGCTGCCCTCAATGCGGCTTCGTCTATTCCGTGAACGCATCGCAAGAGGTCGAGGGGCCTTCGTTTCCCCGCCAGGTTTACTCGGGAATCTGCGTCAATTGCCGCTACCAGGCGCGCGGACTGACGGAAGCGCCCAGCTTCAAGGGTGACCGCATCCTGGTGATGATGTTCCCGTACGACCTGCCCTTCCTTCCCGGCTCATCGCCTCCGGAACGATGGGACGTGGTCGTCTTCCGCTATCCCGAGGAACCGGAGGTCAGCTATATCAAGCGCCTGGTCGGCCTTCCCGGCGAGACCATCCGCATCACCCATGGTGACATCTACGTCAAGCGGCCCGGCAGCGCGACCTATTGCCTCGAACGCAAACCGCTGAAGCATCAGATCGCGATGCAGATGAGCGTGTATGACGACCGGCACCGGCCGCGGGCGCTGGCGGATCGCGACGAGTGGCGACGCTGGCAATCCGCTGCAAAGGGTGGCTGGAAGATCGTCGATCCCAAGCTCAGCCAGTACCGGGTGGAGGCAACGCCCGAGGACCAGTGGGTCGAATTGCGCTACAAGCACCTGGTTCCCGACCCCGAACAGTGGGACGCCATCCTCACCGATCGCCCTCTGCCACGCGAGCCCCGGCCCACGTTGATCACGGACTTTTATTCGTACAACACCAACCTGAGCGCCAACGGTTCCAACATCGTCGAGGAACCGCGGGAGACCAAGTCGGCGTGGATGCAGCCGCACTGGGTAGGAGACCTGACGATCTCGGCCAGTGTGGACGTGACGTCACCCAGAGGCGAGATCTGCCTCGAACTGGTCAAGGGCGGTCTTCCGCACCGGTGCATCATCAACGTCCAGACCGGCGCCGCCCGCTTGACACGCGGCGAGCAGACGTTGCTCGAGCACGACTCCCCCCTCAAGGGGCCGGGCCGCTACCAGGTTGAGTTTGCGAACGTGGATGATCGCTTGACCTTGTGGGTCAACGGCCGGTCCGTTTACGAGAACGGCGTTGAGTATGAGCAGGGCGACGAGGTGGCGATCCCCACGGCCGCCGATCTCTCGCCCGCGGGGGTTGCTGTTCGCAACGGCTCGGTCACGGTGAGCGATCTTGTCCTGAAACGAGATATCTACTATACACAGTATCCTGGACAATCCGATTACGGGCCAGTGTTCGAGGATCACGAACCGCGCACTGCCACGGAACTCTTTGAATTCCTTTCCAATCCCGCCCAGTTTCCGAACCTGGTCAGGGTTGGGTCCGAATCGTACAAGCTGGGCGAGGAACGGTTCTTGATGCTTGGCGATAATAGCCCTTGCAGCAAGGACGGCCGGGGTTGGGATCGGAGTGACCGTGATTGGGATAGCGTGTCCCACCGCGAGTCCTGGGAGGTGCCGCGCAGCCTGCTGACGGGAAAGGCATTCTACATTTACTGGCCACACGGAGTACCCTTCGGGCCGGACATCCGGTTGAACCACGACACCAGGCTGCCTTTCCGTCCCTACGTCGAACGGATGAAGTGGATCCGCTGAGGCCTTCCGGGGCTCGGCCGTCGAACCAGTCAAGACCCCCGGGCCGGAGTTGACCCGGACCCCCTGCCGCGATCAAGGAGGATCGAGCCATGCCGATTTTGGAAGTCCGCGGGTTGGAGAAGTGGTACGGTCGCAGACAGGTGGTCAACGGCGTCGATTACGATGTCGATCGCGGCGAGGTCGTCGGTTTGCTGGGACCCAACGGCGCTGGCAAGACCACCAGCTTCCGCATGACAATCGGACTCATCGATTCGGACGGGGGCAAGGTCAAGTTCGACGGCAACGACGTCACCCGGCTGCCCATGTATCAAAGGGCGCGCGCCGGTATGGGCTACCTCGCGCAGGATTCCAGCGTTTTTCGCCAGCTCTCGGTCGAGGATAACCTGATGGCGATCCTCGAGACCCGCCCGAACATGACGCGCAAGCAGCGTAAGGCGCGGCAGGATGAGCTGCTGAACCAGTTCGGCCTAACCACGATACGTAGGACCAAGGCCAACCGCGTCTCCGGCGGCGAGCGGCGCCGGCTGGAGATCGCGCGGTCGCTGATCACCGAGCCCAAGATGATCATGCTCGACGAGCCGTTTGCGGGCATCGACCCCAAGACCGTCGCCGAGATCCAGGACCAGATCCGCGCCCTGGCCGAGACCTACAACATTGGCATCCTCTTGACCGACCACCAGTTTCGCGAGACCCTGGAAGTCACTGACCGCTGCTACCTGATCCGCGAGGGGCGCGTCTTCGTCTACGGCAACCGCGAGGAAATCCTCAACAACCCCGAGGTGCGCAGGCATTACATCGGCGAGCGCTTCGACGTCGGCCACCTGCTCGAGAAGCGGCGTCCGGTCGCGATCACCCAGGCTGCCGGCCGGGCCGAATCGCACGGCGTGCCCTCCGCCCCAGTGCCGGCCGAACTTCCCGACCTATCGAGCCGGCAGATCATCATCGCGGACATCTCCATTCCCCCGTCGGAGAACCAGCCCGGTCAGGCCGCCCGGCCCGAGTACGGAATCGACGACGATGACGATCCCTTCGCCACGCTCGAGCAACCGAGCTGAGCACGGGGAGAAGGCGGGCTTCAGGAGCGAGACCTTGAGAATGACACTCGCTTCCTATCACTTGAGCACATGGGCCGCCGGGATGCCCGCGTCACGTTGGGCGTTCAGCATGGCATCAAACGCAGCCATCTTGTAGAGCGCGCCGAGCGTGGGAAGGTTGAAGCAGAACTCGTCGAACATTTTCGCCCCAGCATGGGCAAGTATCGCCATCATCCCGATGTGCACCACGTCGGTGGCCTGCTCGCCCATGATGTGAGCCCCCAGCAATTCCAGGTCGGGCAGGCGGAAGAGCAGCTTGAGGAAGCCATGAGTGTCGCCGCAGATCTGTCCCCGGGCGTTGTTGGCGTACGATGCCCGGCCGACGACGTATGCGATTCCCTTGGCCTTGAGCGAGTCCTCGGTCTCACCGACCATCCCGATCTCGGGAATGGTCCAGATGCCGTGCGGCAGGAGCTGGGGCGTTCCGGTGTAGACCCCCAGTCCGAAGGCATGCCGGACCGCGCGGCGGGCCTGCTCCATGCTGGTTGAGGCCAGGGCCGGAAAGCCGATCACGTCACCCGCGGCGTAAATATGGGGGACGTTGGTTCGGAACGAAGAGTCCACCGGAATCAGCCCGTGGTCACCGGTCTTCACTCCCGCGGCGGACAAGTTCAGGCTCTCGGCGCTGCTGTGCCGCCCGACGGAGACCAGCACCTCGTCGACGGTGAGCTCCCGCCCCGAGCTGAGTTTGAGGCTGAACTGACCGCGTTTTCCTGGCACGGCTGGTTCTTTTTTGGTGCACGATAAGGCGCGCTCCTTCCAGTGGAAGACGATGCCAATGCGCCCCATTTCCGTGACCAGGGCCCGCGAGATCTCGCTGTCGAGAAACGGCATCAGCACGTCGCGGCTGTCAATGAGATGAACTTCGGTTCCGAGCACGGCGAACGTGCAGGCGTATTCGCAGCCGATGGTTCCCGCGCCGACCACGGCCATGGTCTTGGGCAAATTCACCAGGTCGAGCAGCGTATCGGAGTCATAAACTCCCGGGCCGAATGGAAAGATCGCGGGGCGAACGGGCGACGAGCCTGTCGCGATCAGGATGTTCTCGCCGCGGATCGACAATTCTCCATTGTC
>JAFAHT010000269.1 GCA_019237095.1 Planctomycetaceae bacterium | reverse complement strand
GAACCCGGCCATCCCAAGGGATCATAGTATGCCGCAAGCCGCGCGGCTTGCCAAGACCCGGCCGTCGATCTTCGCCTTTGCCTCGCCGCTGATGCCTCAATTCGCCCGGCCCAGGTATTCGCCGGTGCGGGTGTCAACGCGGACGATGACGCCCTGATCGAGATGCTCGGGAACCTGCAAGATGTGGCCGGTCGAGAGCGTAGCCGGCTTGGTCCTCCCGGTGGCCGAGTTGCCGCGCACTCCGGGGGCTGACTCGACGATCGGCAGCTCGACCGTGTCGGGCAGTTCGATGGCGATGACCTCGTCATCGACGACCAAGGCCTGGACTCCCTCCATGTTCTCGGTCATGAACGACACCAGGTCGCGGAGGTCCTCGGCCGTGAAGGAGAATTGCGAGAAGTCGGCCGCATCCATGAAGTGAAATTCGTCCGCATCGCGATACAGGTACTGAACGGGCCTGCGCTCGAAGCTCGATTCGTTGAGCCCGTCTGTTCCGCGGTAGGACTTCTCCACCCGCGCCTTGGTCTTCAGGTTGCGGGCCTTGATCTTGTACAGCGTGGCCGCCCCCCGCGCCGACGGGGTTTGAACCTGGATCTGTTCGATCATGTGCGGCGCGCCGTCGATCTCGACGACCATTCGACGCTTGAAATCCTTGGCGGGCACCACGGCAGGCGAGCCTCCCTCGAGTTAGCTTGATCGGCTTCAACAATTCAGGCCGGATGCAAAATCTTACCGCTGAACCGAGCTCTGGGTCAAAACTCCCACCCAGCGCGGTTCACGTCACGCTTCGATCAGCCCATGGTGATTCCGCGAAACAGACCTCTTGATACACACGTACGCGTGTGTTAGGTTGCTTCTCACGCGAACGTGATTTGGGAAAGACGGATGGAGGGACTCCGGTCATGGAGCGTGACCGCGTCGGGCGGAGGCGAAGTCCCGAGCAGGAGCGCGGGCTGCGTCCGCTGCATCCTCCCTTGCCCGAACTGTGGAGCAGCAAGGCGTTACGGGTGACGATGTCCGAGGCCGACTGGTCCCTGTTCGAGTCGCTGGCGCGGTCGCTGGCCCCGGCAGCGCCCACTCACGCGCGGGCCTACGGCCTTGCGCTTTCCACTTTGATGCACTCTGCAAACCTGTCGCCAGCGGAGCCCGGTCTGCTTGACTGGATGGACTGGGAACGGCGTAAGACCTTGCGACTGCTCTTGTCCGGCCGCTGATCGCCGCGAGTCCGAGCTCGTGATCGTGCGGCCGCCATGCCCGATGACGAAGACGACAACGAGTAGGTGAAGCTGGCGCGATTCTTTGCCCAGGCAAGGAGCGCGTCTGGTGCGATTCTTTAGATCTTTTCAGGAGAACCCGAGTTGGCAATTGTGACTGCAAAAGCGCACAAGGGTGACGTGAAAGATTTTTCGCTGGCGGCCGTCGGCAGGCAGCGAATCGAGTGGGCCGAGCGCGACATGCCCGTCTTGCGGGCCATCCGCGAGCGGTTCGCGACCGAAAAGCCACTGGCCGGAATGAGGATGTCGGCCTGCCTGCACGTGACCGCCGAGACGGCCAACCTGGCCCGGACCCTCAAGGCTGGTGGCGCGGACCTGGTGCTCTGCGCGTCCAACCCACTGTCAACCCAGGACGACGTCGCCGCCAGCATGGTGCAGGACTACGGCATCCCCGTTTTCGCGATCAAGGGCGAGGACGAGCACAGCTATTATCGACACATCACCGCCGCGCTGCAGCATCTGCCGAACGTCACCATGGACGACGGAGCCGACCTGGTCAGCGCCATGATCTTCATCGCGCTGGACCGACTCGACGATCTTCATGCGGAGGTCCGAGCCTGGGCATCCAAGCTCGGTCCCGCCGATCGCAAGGCCTTGGTGGCCAACGTGGTTGCCAGCATGGAGGAGACGACGACCGGGGTGATCCGGTTGCGCGCCATGGAGAAGGACGGGGTTCTCAAGCTGCCGGTGATCGCGGTCAATGACGCCCAGACCAAGCACTTCTTTGATAACCGCTACGGTACCGGGCAGAGCACGATCGACGGAATCATCCGGGCGACCGATACGCTATTGGCCGGCCGCCAGATGATCGTTTGCGGTTACGGCTGGTGCGGCAAGGGCGTCGCGCTGCGGGCTCGGGGCATGGGGTCGCACGTGATCATCACCGAGGTCGATCCGATCCGCGCGCTCGAGGCCGTGATGGACGGCTTCCAGGTCAAGACGATTGCCGAGGCCGCTCCCCTGGGCGACATCTTCGTCACCGTCACAGGCGATATCCATGTCATCCGCGGCGAGCACTTCGTGGCGATGAAAGATGGCGCCATGATCTGCAATTCAGGCCACTTCAACGTCGAGCTTGCCCTCGACGAGTTGGGCCAGCTTGCCGCCAGTGTCAACACGGGTGTTCGCGAGTTCGTCGATGAATACGTCCTCAAGAACGGCCATCGGCTCTACGTGCTGGGCGAGGGCCGTCTGATCAACCTGGCCGCGGCTCATGGGCACCCAGCCAGCGTGATGGACATGAGCTTCGCCGCTCAGGCACTTGCGACCGAGTGGTCGGTCAGGCACACGAGCAAGCTCGAGCACAAGGTCCACCAGGTGCCCAAGGCCGTCGACGAGTTCGTCGCCTCGCTCAAGCTCCAGACCATGGGCATCTCTCTTGACAAGTTGACCACCGAGCAGCAGAAGTACCTCCAGAGCTGGGAAATGGGCACCTGATTGTGGGTCGGAATAGTGGCGAGTGGAAACAGGGAAGAGTGGCCAGTGGCCAGTGAAGACCGGGGAGCTGTTTGGCATGTGGCATCTGCCATTTGCCATCCGCCATTGAATGGCCACTAGTCACTCGCCACTCGCCACTGAGCGATTACGGAGCAATGGACCCCATGCCTGACGTGAGACCGTTTCGAGGTGTCCGCTATGATGTCGCGCAGGTCGGGGCCCTCGCCGACGTGGTGGCGCCTCCTTACGACGTGATCGATCCGGCACTCCAGGAACGGCTTTACCAGGCCAGTCCG
>JAFAHT010000253.1 GCA_019237095.1 Planctomycetaceae bacterium | reverse complement strand
CAGCGCGACAAAAAGCAAGGAATCGACGCGCGGGGTTCGGCTTGGGTCGCCCGTACTGCCTGGTCCAAGGCGATTGAGGCGTTGGAACCGGTGGAACGCCTCGAATCGGCCTGGGACCGTTGCCGCACCGCCTTCGAGTTGTTCCGGCCCGATGGACAACTCAAGGATCGTCTCTGTGCGGAGGCCGAGATCAAGGCTGGCTTGAGCGAACTGACCGGACCGGAATGGCGCACGCTCAGAACCTTCCTCACTGACCGACGCAGCCTGGCCTTCTTGGATCGAATGCACCAGCGTCTTGAGGCGGCTGAACCGCGAGAGGAATGGCGCGAGGTACTGGCTTGGCGGTGGTGGAGACGGCATGGCGGCTCCTCCAATCCAGGGCCGAGTCCTTTGGCCGCGATGGCTTATGCCCTGGCCATGCACCTACCACTGGAGGATGCCGAGCAAGCGGCTTATGACCGGATCGCGGCCATCCTCGAAGACACGGTCCGAGCCAGCAGCGCGGTAGAATGCAGGAACAGCGTGTTGCGAATGCAACAGTCGCGTCACCGCCGCATGACCCAACCAAGGCTCGATCTGAAGCGCCTCTACTGGAACTGCCACGCCTTTGCGTCTGGCCCCAGAAGAAAGAAGTGTCCGTACCAAGCCTTGGGTTTGGAATTGCCCACGTACGACTTCTGGACACTGCTTCAATATGACCCAGCCGACTTGACGCAAGAACTGTCAACTACGGCGATAGCTGCGTGAGACAATCCCCCCAAAATTTCGAAAAAGCCCAAGAACGTAGCATGTCGTAGCATGTAATGCATGCAAAGCGGACCCGATGCCGGGTCGCCGAAGTCGGGTATGGCGGATGGCAGGTGGCGAGTGCCACATCGGCGCGGAATGAGACGGGCAGAAGTGGTTACTTGAGTTCCCGTCAATACCAATCGCACAATGAAACAGCCCTGCCGGTGGTATCACCCCGCGAGGAATTCTCAGTCCCAGGTTGCTATAGTTGAGTAGGCGGCAGGAATGAATCAGAGATCCTTTCTCGCGGGCAAGACCATCGTTCAGGGCGGTAAACTGGCGTGACTTCGGAAACATCGACCGAGGTTTGCAGCGCGAGTCCTCAAGGAGCGGGCGCGGGCCGGCAGCTCGAGCGCCCGGCGCGCGGCCACCGAGCCTGGATCGCCGCGGTCATCATGATCCTGGCCATCTTGCCGGGACTCTGGTACTTCGGGTTCCGCAGGGCAGAGGATCCCGACGCAATCTGGCAGGCGGGAGAAGCCGACCTCAGCGCCGGCCGGATCGATCTGGCCGAGGCCGCCGCGAATCGACTCAGCCGGCTCCGCGAGCCAACACCTCTGGACTGCATGTTGCGGGCCCAGCTCGACATCGCACACGGCCGCGCCGAGGAAGCCGTGGCGGGACTGATGCGAGTTCCCGACGAGCACCCAATGGCCGCTCAAGCCCATCTCATGGCCGGGCAAGTCGAGCTGCGGCGACATCGGGCTCGGTTCGCCGAGCAATACTTCCGCGAAGCCCTCCAGCTCAACCCCAAACTGGTGCAGGCTCATCGTGAGCTGATCTATATTTTGGGCCACCAGCTCCGCCGCACCGAGCTCAACGCCGAATTCCTGGCACTCTCCCAGCTCACCGAGCTGACCTTCGACAACGTCTTCCACTGGTGCCTGATGCGCACCGCTCTCTGGGAGCCCTCGACGGCTCTCAAGGAGCTGTTGCTGTTTGTCGAGACCGACCCCGAGGACCACTGGTCACGACTGGCCATCGCCGATAATTACCGCCGGATGGGACTGATCGACGATGCGGAAACCGCCATCGCGCCTCTGCCCGACTCGGACCTTGATGCCCTGGCCATCCGCGTCATGCCGGCGATTGACCGGCATCAGGACGACAAGGCCGAGCAGCTTCTCGCGTCCGGTTCCGCCGGCGACCCCACGCTGGCCAAGCTGCGAGGCCGGTTGGCGCTTGCCCGGCGCGACGCTCCGAGCGCCCTCCGCTGCTTTCAAGTCGCTTATGCCCACGCCCCGGACGACCGCGACGCTCTGCTCGGGCTGGTCAACGCGCTCACCATGGTCGGTGATGACAAGTCGGCCGCGCCCCTGCGCGAAACCGCAAAGAACTTCGAGTTGCTCAACAGCCTGGTGCAGCGGGCCGCCATTCCCAATGAACGAGAGAACCCCAGGCTGCTTCGCGATCTGGGCGCCGACTGCGCGGCCGCGGGCCGTGATCCCGAAGCCCGCGGATGGTACAGGCTGGTGATCGCCCGCGATCCTCTGGACATCGAATCGCAGCAAGCCCTGTTTCAGATCGACAACCGAGACCGGTCGCGCAACCCGACCGCGATCCGTGACGGCGAGAGCCCCAGAGGCCGACCATCAACCATTCGCTGAACCCCACCTGGCACTGCAAGGCTGGAATTGTGAGTTTGCCCTGGTTGCTGGCGGCGACCGACACTCGAGGCGACTGGCACTTCGGCATCGGTGACCCAACGCCAACCGGCTGGTTCATCGCGTTCGCTTACCTGGCTGCCACCGCCGCCTGTGCGATCGTCTGGACCGCCGAGCGCAAGGCCAACCGTCTCGGCCAGACCGCCAGTCCGCTCTTCTGGTTGGTGCTGACGGTCTCGCTGCTGTTCCTGGGCATTAACAAGCAGCTCGATCTACAAACCCTGCTCAACGATGTCGGCCGCCGCATGGCCAAGTCCGGGGGCTGGTACGATCGGCGCAGGGTTTACCAGGTCGTCTTCATCGCCACGGTCGCCACTGCCGGACTGATCGCGCTGGGTGGCTTTTCGTGGCTGGCACGAAAGCAATGGAGGCGAAACTTCGTCGCCCTGCTGGGAACGGTCTTTCTCTACGTCTTCGTGTTGATCCGGGCCTCGTCGATCCACCACGTGGACGTGATGCTCCGTTGGCAGTTCCTGGGCTGGACCTGGAACTGGATCCTCGAGCTCGGTGGGATCGTCGTGGTCGGCCTAGGGGCCTTGCTGGCCTGCATTGACGACCGGAGGAAGCTACGCGAGACACAAACTTCCGATGATTACCAGGGTCCGCGGCGGTACACGTTTGAACGGGGAATCATCGTGGCCCGCGGCGGTGACGCTGCCCGAAGACGCAACCGCCGCAGCTGATATCTCGTGGTTGCAACCCGATCCCAGTCGGCATGGGTTTACCGCCCGGCCGCCCCTCCACTTCGTCACTTCATCGATCCGCGACCAGGGGCGGCAATCCATGATCCTGCATGTACGGATAACCGGGCTTGAACGTGGGGAGGAGAACCTCCACCAGGTGGGGTGATGACCAGATGCCGTGGCGTGCGTTACCGGGGAAATACACCTTGGTCTCGGCCGTCAACGGATGCTTGAGCACCTGGCGCGAGACAAGCCCCAGGCCCAGCAAGCAAAGCGGGAACTCGGGGGCTCGCTCCATGTCGCCCAGCCGCACCGGCTCGGAGAGCGGCAGTCCGGCGTAACGAAACGCCTTCTCGGTCATTTCCACACAGTAAAGCGCCGAGTCGTCAAGCCCGAGCTCGTAGTCAAAGGGTGGTTGTTCCAGGAAAACCTTGCGGCAATAGGCCAGAACCTTGGGAATGGCCTCGCGATCCTCGGGGCGAAGCCGCTTGACGCCGAAGTTGCCGACGTTGTCGAGAATCCAGACGCAGAACGGCTGACGCGCGACGCCACTGCCGGTCGTGTCGTAAACCACGGGCCCCTCTTCCTCGATGGCCACGATCCCCGTGTGGGAGAATTTGCTGTTGCTGCAATTGGCGTAGAACCGGCTCATGGGGAAAAACCCGCGCAATACGCGTGCATCGCCTAGCCGGAACACGATGTCGCCGTCCTTGAGAACCTTGCGCCCCCACCGATCCCAGCGGGCCATCTGTGGCGTGATCTCGATGGGCGGCATCGTGCCTTCGCGGCGGGCTCTGCAGGCTGCCGGTCCCCAGTAATTGCCTTGATATCCTTGAGGAACCAGTCGATCCGTCATCTCCCTCGCTTCGGGAGGATAAAGGTAATAGGGCAGGAACATCAAGAGTAGTTTGATCATTATTGGCTCGCTACTTGGTCAAACATCAGTGCCGCGCCGTAACTGAAGAATCGACGCGAGCAGGGCCTCGACTCACGATCGGCCAAGGCCGGGAGAAAAATCAACCGCTTGAGAAGTCGGCTTGCTTCCGCGCTTTTGATCGGTCAAATCTTCGAAGAAACCGCCAGCGCCAGCAGAGCGTCCCGAGACCTCTCGAGGATCGTCTCGGGGGACCCTTCCGCTCTGATCGGGACCAGAAGACCAGTCTTCTGGTAGTAGTCCGCCAGGGGTTTGGTGCTTTCCTCGTAGGCCTGCATGCGGACCCGGCTCGACTCGGGACGATCGTCCTCGCGCTGGATGAGCTGCCCTCCACACAGGTCGCAAACCTCCTCCTTTTGCGGAGGTCGTGCGGTCACGTGGAAGACGGCCTTGCACTTGGAGCAGGTTCGCCGGCCGCTGAGGCGATCGACAATCTCGCTGAGCGGCAGTTCATAGCTGAGAACCGCATCGAGCCCGACGCCCTGCTGTTCAAGCAGCTCATTCAGGGCCTCGGCTTGTGCCGCGGTCCGAGGAAACCCATCGAGCAGGAACCCGCCGCTGCAACTCAGGCATCCCGAGCGTTCGCTGACCATCGACACCACCAAGTCATCGGAAACCAGCTCGCCTCGTCGCATCGCCTCCAGCGCTGCCTTCAGCGCGGGGCTATGGTCGGTCTGGCACTGAGCGGCCCGAAACACGTCGCCCGTCGAGAGATGGCACGTCCCCAGCGCCTTGCAGAGCAATTCCGCTTGGGTTCCTTTCCCGACCCCGGGAGGCCCCAGCAGCACCAGCCGGTAAACATGTCCCCTGGGTGACGGAGAAACGTCGCACTTCGCATCACCACCCTCGAACCACGCTGCACGATCAGGATGCTTACTCATTCCCGGCTCCTTGGGGGCTCGCTGGGTCAGCTTCCTCCCACGATCACGATCACGATCGAGGTGGGGCAGAAAGCGAAGACCTGCGAACCGGGGTTCCTTGATTCCTATATTATACCAGGTTAATGAGTCGGTACCCCGATCAGTCAAGGGATTGATCTCCCTGTCTAAGAAAATCAGCAATTTTCATTCCGAAAAGGAGGAAACTGGGGATGACTCGCTGACCGACCGACGGCCACCTGGCCCATTCTGGCCGGACCGGGGGAAGTGAGGGCTCACTTCTCCTCTTTGGATCGCCAGCCGTTCGGCCAGGACCGACCGCGCGAGCGGGGTTTCCCCGGGCGCGCGGGTCTGCGATTGCGGACGCGGCTCCCGCGCGGGCAGGGCGGTCTTGAGGGTCGATCAAGCCTGCTCGGATCTTGGCGGCGGGCATTCGTCCACGGAGAGCCTGATTCGCGCCCCCAGGACCGTCGCGTAGCGGAATAACGTGTCCAGGGTCGGGTTGAGATTCCACCCGTTTTCGAGCCTGCTAATCGCCGCGCGGGTCATTCCCGATCGCTCGGATATGTCCGTCAGGCTCAATCCCTGCCGCTCCCGAATCTGCCTCAGGCGTATCGTGAGTTCGCGCAGCTCCATGAATTGCCCGTGGGGAACCAGTTCATCGAGCTCCCCCCGTTCGATCAGCTCGTCCGGGCCGGGGCGCTCGATTCTCGATCGGGCGCGGATTGCCTCCACGGCGGCCTGCTGCTCCGGGCTCAGTGCGGGCTTGGAATCCGTCTGACTCATCGCTTCCTCCCTTGGGGCGGGGGGACTTCGTAGGCGGTGACGGGATAAATGGTCCGGGGGTCGTCTAACACCTCTTCCCAGATGACCGTGATGAACTTGCCGGTCGAAGTCGAGCCGAAAACCTGCGGCCGGCCCGTTCGACGGCTCCGACCTGTTCGGCTCCGGGGGTCGCGGAGAACCTCTTCGGCCTCCTCCACCGTGATGCCGTGTTCGGCAAGGTGTTGAACGTTTCCCTCTGGGTCGTCTTCCAGGTCCCAGATGATGGTGGCGTCGATCACCGATCCCTCCCATGGGATTTCCCCTGTTGCATTATAGTATAACAAAAGTCATGAGTCGAGCGTGTCTCTGCGGTGTTCTCCATGACGACAGCCTTCCGGATCGTTTCCCGTTTGGCCGGGGCGCTTTCACCTGCAAGCAGGCGAGTGAGCAGGTGAGAAACCCGATCGAGATCCACTTCACTTCGGGGCGGGGAGTCTCAGGAACGCGCGGCTTCGACCACGACGGCCAGGTCGGGGTTATCCTCGGGGGCGGGCGCTACACGCAAACGCGGGTAGCTCCACGGGTAAGCGCGGAGACTCCGGGAAGGGCCGGGAACGGCCGGGTTGGGATATGATGAGGAAATCGAGCGATCAGGCTTCGATATTGCTCGAATCCCGGAAATTTCGGGCCTTTCCGGATTGGGACGGTCTGATTCAGAGTACCGGCGGTGGGATTTGAACCCACACGGGCGTTTCCGCCCAGAGGATTTTAAGTCCTCAGCGTCTGCCGTAATCGTGACCTTGGGGTGACATTGGATTCGGGCTTAAACTGTTTATAAAGTTAGGGTTTACGAAGTACGCCAATTCTCGGCCACACTGGGCTGGCGTTGCTGCGACACGGGCAATATTTGCAGCGAAATTGCAGCGCTCTTCATTTTGGCCTTCACAGTGTGAGCGAGATGAGCTCAGCAACCAGCCTGAAGTTCTGGCGTTCATCACCCGCCCCGATCAATTCGCGATTTCGGAACGCCTTTCTGCTCATCCCCCAGGTGGCCGATCTCGGTCGGACACGCCTCGATCTTGATCCTGAGCATACTGATATCCACTGCTATTCAAACGAACGTGGATTTCTTTGACAATGGGCATCCGGGAGAAGCTCTTACCGGATATCAATCTCGAGATAGAATGGGTGCTTACGCCGCTTCATAACGGCGCTTCCAGGTGACTCTGGCGGGCACCCACGAATTTTCCCGAATTACGAGGGCTTGATCTCGGGTCGTGTGTGCTCAGTCTTTAAGGCGAGTTGATCTGATGGCAAATGGAGTTTCCATCAAAGAGTTCAAATCCCGCCAACAGTCGCTTTCGCAACCACTGACGGGATAGGAAGTTACGAATGAGTCGGGGCGACAAGACGGCTATTGAACTT
>JAFAHT010000322.1 GCA_019237095.1 Planctomycetaceae bacterium | reverse complement strand
TGGCCACTGCCCGCTCAATAGAAATCGATTCGATATTCCTCGTGGAGTGAGACGATCGCCTTTTTCCAGTTCCGCATTCGGCCGAGCTTGAGGCGATAGCGCCGCATCTTGCCGCGCCGGTTCTGGGTCCGGACGTCGAGGACCTTGACGTTGAACAGGGTCTCGACGGCGGCTTTGATCTCGGTCTTCGTCACCAGCGGATTGACCTCGAAGGTGTAGGCGTTGTGCCGCTCGGAGAGGTGCGTGGCTTTCTCGGTGATCAGGGGCCGGATGACAACCTGGTAGGGGTCGAGGACAGGCCCGGAACGCTCGTACTTGGGAGGTCGACGAAGGGTGACCATGGGATTAGCTCTCCGGGCCGGCGGCCGGTTGGGTCGCGGCGGTGGAATCAGGGCGCTCGGTGTTGTCCTTGACCCGCCGCTTCAGGGCCGTGAGGGCCTCACGGGTCAGCACCAGGTAGCGCTGCTTGAGAATGTCGTAGGTGTTGAACTCGCTCACCGGAGCCACTGCGACGCCCTCGATGTTGCGGGCGCTGCGGTAGAGGACCGGATCGTACCCGGGAATGCCGATGAGGACCGATCGGCCCTCGAGAGTTCGCTTGATTGCCTGGGTCTTGGTCTCGCCGACGGCCTCGGCGGTCTCGGTCTCGGTCAGATCGGGCCGGCGGATTGCCCGCAGCACCTGCGCGACGACCTTGGTTTGCGGCTTGGTCAAGTTCAGCCCGTCCAGGACCAGGGCCTGGTTGTCCTGAAACTTGGAGAGCAGTGCCATCCGGATCGAGGCACGGACAGCCTTCTTGGGCATGGAGTAGCGGTAATCGCGGTTGCGCCGGGCGAAGGCAGAGCCGCCACCCTTGCGCTTGTTGGTTCGCTTGGCGCCGACACGGGCGTTGCCGGTGCCCTTCTGGCGGAACAGTTTCTTGCCCGAGCCGGCGACGTCGGCTCGGCCGCGGGTGTTGACTGTGCCGACCCGGCGGGCCGCCAGGTGCATCAGCACCACGTCGTGCAGCAACTGCTTGTTGATCGCACCGCCAAAATCGGCCGGGTCGATCGTCTCCTGGCCCACCTGCTCGCCGGCGGTATTGAAAACTGGAATGGTCAACATGATCGTGAACCCATCAAGGAATGGACCGCCGGGTTTGGTTTGCAGCCCTGGTCGCGGTGGTGGAGCTCTCTTCAACTAAACCTTGTTCGTCTGGCGGATGGTCAGGTAGCCGCCTGGCGGGCCCGGGACAGCTCCTCTGAGCAGGAGCAGGTTGTTGGCCGCGTCGATCTTGACCACTTGGAGGTTGCGGACCGTGGACCGGGCATGGCCGTGATGGCCTGGTTTGCGGACCCCCTTTAGGGTCCTCGACGGATCGGCGCTGGGGCCCGATGAGCCGGGATGGCGATGCATTCGCTTCACGCCGTGCGTGGCGCGGAGGCCGCGGAAGCCGTGCCGCTTGATGACGCCGGTAAAGCCTCGTCCCTTGCTCGTGCCCGTGACGTCGACGTGTTTGATCTCCTTGAACAGCTCAACCGTCAAGGTTTGACCCTCGGTCACGTCGGTCGGTCCGGACTGCCGCACCTCGCGGACGTAACGCTTCGGTTCGGCGTTGACCTTGCGGGCATGGCCCCGCTCGGCCTGGGTGGCGTTCTTGCGCTTCTTGTCGTCGAAACCGAGTTGCACGGCGTGATAGCCGTCGCGATCCTCGGTCCGGACCAGGAGCACGGTGCACGGACCGCATTCCAGGACCGTGACCGGCACCGACGTGCCGTCCTCCTGGTAAATCTGGGTCATGCCGACCTTGCGCCCCAGCAGTCCCACTTGCATCGTCTCACTCCGTAAGCTTGCGGTACGCGCTGACTTGCCGGCAGGGCTCGCGGCACCGCTGGCGCCGCGACGTGCGGGCTTTCGCTTCCAGGTCACCTGGGGAAATAGGTCAGGTTTCAGCGAGGGTCGCGGCCAGGCATTTCGGCAACCCTGGCGCCGGGGCTGTCTCTCGGAGAACCATCAAAGGCCCTACCGATTGAGGCGTCCGACGCAACCGAACAATCGCGTGCGCTTCACTCCACGCGCACGCGGTTCAGGAAACCCAGAGACCCGCTGCACCTTACCGGGACGGTGGAGACCGAGGATCGATCAGGCTCCCGACGGGGAAGCCTTGATCTTGATGTCCACACCGGCCGGCAGGCTTAGCTTGTTGAGGGCGTCAATCGTCTTGTTGGTTGGCTGAACGATGTCGATCAGCCGCTTGTGAGTCCGGATTTCAAACTGCTCCCGCGATTTCTTATCGATGTGCGGGCTGCGGAGCACGGTGTAACGCTCGATCCGCGTGGGCAGGGGAATCGGTCCATGGACGATCGCCTCGGTTCGCTTGGCGGTATCGACAATGTCTTTCGCCGACTGATCAAGGATGGTGTGGTCGTAGGCCTCCATCCGGATCCGAATTCGCTCGTTGCTGATACCCGCCACCAAGGTCTGTCCTTCCGATTCCTGACCGCTGCAGAGTGAGTCCGAACTCACCGAACCTCGCACATCACGCAGGAAAGGAAGAGTGTATCAGGGCCCCCGAGACCCGTCAACGCGACTCGAACCGGATTTTTTCGAGATCCGCAGCCGGTTGACCGCTGCGACCGTGATACGGTCTCCAGCTCGAGCGCGGAGCGGAAAGGACAAGAACGGATTGATTTGTCCGCAGCAATCGTGCGTCCCGGCCGCAGTCTTCACCATCGCGCCCAGCCCTGATGGCAAACCGCTCGCGATGAGTGCCGCAGGGGACGGGCCAAGTGCCGTTCCTTTTCCCATCGTCTAATTCCCCTAATATCCTAAGAACCCTTAATACCCTATTTACCTCATACTTTTTCTTTGAAAAAATCGTGCTCAGTCCCATGGCTTTGATCCGTTCTTATCGTGGCGGGTGTATCCTGGTGAAGTGGGGATACTGGCTGTACGCTCTCCATGCAAACGCGATTGCCCGCATCTTTGTCTTGATCGGCCCCCGTATCGAGAGCGGAAACCGGGAACGAACCGACAACCAATCAGGTGAGCGATGAGCACTCAAAAAAGAGAGAGCAAAGGTAGGCGGGGCGCCCGCGGTCGAATCTTCTTGCTCGAGCCCCTGGAAGATCGCCGGCTGCTGGCGACCCAGGCATTCACCGCGCCGTCGCTGTCTGGGCTGATCTCGGAGGCTTACAAGGGTAAGGACACGTCAAAAGAGACGATCAAGGTCATGCTGAGTGCGCTCCAGTCGCAACTCACCAATGGACCGCTTGCCAA
>JAFAHT010000251.1 GCA_019237095.1 Planctomycetaceae bacterium | reverse complement strand
GTGAATGATCGAGGCCTCGTCCTGCGCCGGGGAATGTGCGGGCAAAACGGTTGTTGCAACTGACTGACTCTTCCGCTTGAAACGGAGTATCAGACCGATGATTGTGCACGCAAGTTCACTGATTCCGAAGCATCTCGCCTGGATTATCGTTCTCGCCGTGACAATGCTGGGCACATCGCTCCGGGCGGGCGATATCGCGGGAATTGTGGCCTTCGGTGACAGCCTGTCCGACGTGGGAAATACCTATATCGCGGACGGGATCCCACCTCCTCCGTACTATCGGGGGCACTACTCCAACGGGCCGATCTGGCTGGAGTATCTGGCTAACAGCCTGGGTGTCCCCGCACCGACTGCCAGCCTGGCGGGTGGCACCGATAACGCCTGGGGCGGCGCGGAGACAGGCAACGGCCTGTCTTTCGAAGGCACCCCCAATATCGGCCTCCAGATCAGCACGTACCTCGCCTCCAACACGCTGAGCAGAACCCAGCTCATCACGATCTGGGGCGGGGCGAACGACTTCTTGAATGGCGGACAGACCAATCCCGCAGTCCCCGTCGACAACCTGATCAGCGAAATCACGACACTGGCCGCCGCGGGCGGCAAGCAGTTCCTGGTGCCCAATCTCCCCTTGCTCGGGGACCTACCCGCGACCAACACATTACCGCCAGCGAATCGCGACGCCTTGAACTATCTCACATTGTCGTTCGACAGTATGCTTTACTCCCAGCTCAACCAGCTCCAGGGGGGGCTTGGGATCACGATCCATCAGGTCGACATCGATTCGCTCTTCCAGAATATCATCGCGAACCCGGGTGCATACGGCCTCACCAACGTGACCGACTCTGCAATTGCTGACGGCAACCTCAGTGGCCAGGGTTATCTCTTCTGGGACACCGTTCATCCCACAACTGAGATCCAGGCAGTGATCGGTGCCGCCGCCTTCGCGACGGTCCCCGAACCGTCCTCGTTGACGCTCGTCCTGATCGCCGCTCCGCTCCTGCTGGCTTGGAGACGGCGGGCCGCTTTCACATCACCCGGTCCTCGGCCCAGGGATGGCAACGGCCGAGGTTAAACTCCTTGTACTGGACAGCGGTTGGCAGGTGGAGGGTCTGAGGGTCGTACGCGGTGTTGATGCTGTTCAGAAGGGGGATGATGTCCGGGTCGGCATAGCCCAAGCCGACGATCTCGAATGCATCTCCATTGACGTCGCAGACGCGCAGACGATCCTGGCCGACCAGCACCCGCCGGAGCTGCCGCAGCTCCGAGCGGGTGCGCTTGAGGAATACCAGCGTCCGGTCCACGTCTCCGGGCTCGTGGTGGTAGGTGGCCAGCGGCGTGACGGTACTTGTGCTCTTCCCCATGCGTCGATCGTCTCTCCAGATTACCTCTGCCCTGCCAGCTCCTGGAGGAGATGCCAGTTCTCGAGACGGTCTTCCTTGGCGCGCAAGAGCGTCTCGGAGGGGTTGCCGTCGCGGTCGAAGTGCTTGGAGAACCGGCCTTCGCTGCGGGCGAAATCGATGAAGGTGACGGGCTCTTTGGTCTTGGGGTTGACGTACCAGTCGTCCTTGGCCGACGGGTTGCCCTGCAGGGAGAGACGTTCCTTGATGGTGTTTCCCTTGCGGGGATCGTAAACCAGGAGCGGGAACGCACGGCTGTCCACGGCGAGCCGCGCTTGCTCGGCGGCCATGTTATCACCCACGCCGTGCTCGGGCTGGCAGGTCGTGTAGCAGACGACGATCGCGGGGCCATCGAACTCGAGCGCGCCCAGCACCGACCGGTAGAAGTGGTTGGTGTGCGCACACGTCGTCTGAGCCACGTAGGTGCGCGGGTGCATCATGGCTATCTGCGCGATCTCCTTGCGCCGCTCTTGCTTGCCGCCAAAAGCCTTGCCGTGCACGCTCATCTTGGTATTTTGGCCGGTGAAGCTGCTCGTGGAGGCCTGCCCGCCGGTGTTGGAATAGACCTGGGTGTCGAGCACGAACACCTTGATGTTCATGCCGCTGGCAAGCAACCGGGAGAGCGCCTGGAAGCCGATATCGAACATGGCTCCATCGCCGCCCAGGCACCAGAGGGGGCGGTCCTGCCAGCCCATCTGGTTCCATCGCATTCGCACGCCGATTGCGTAGGCCGGCGCGTTCTCGAACAGCGAGTTGGTCCAGGGAACGAGGTAAGGATTGTAAGGATAGGTCGAGGTGTACACCGTGTTGCACCCCGTGGCGGCGACGATTCCCCACTGGTCGCCGTACTTCGAGCCGGTCGCCGCGCACATCATCCGCAAGGCCGTGCCCTCACCGCACCCCGCGCACGAGCCGGCGCCACCAGTATAAAGGTGGGTCTGCTCCTTGAGCATCATGTCGATCAGCAGGTTGTCGCTGACGTACTGTGCATTGCTTGGGCCGAAGTTCTTGAAATAGCGGTGGCTCTTCCGCGCGGTGGTCATGACCTCGTCGGTTTTGTCGACCATCTTCAGGGCGTTGTCATCGCACATCGTGACGCATTCGGCGCACCCCTTGCACTTGCTGGGGTCGATGGTGATGTTGAACATCCCCCCGGGCAGCCCCTTCTTCTTGGGGGCGTCGAAGTATTTCTTGGTTCGAGACCACTGGGTGCGGAACATCTCGCGGTCAGCCGGTTCGGTGATCGTCGCCAGCCGCTCCTCGAGCTCGGTCTCGGAGAGCACCTTGCCCAAAATCGCCGTGTCAGGGCACTGGGTCACGCAGTCCATGCAGCCGGTGCAATTCTCGGCAATATACAGGGGGATCTCGGGGGCGATGTTACTGAAGTCGCGGAGGGTCGCCGTGCCGGCGGGAATCAGCGAGCGGGCCAGCGAGAGATCGGCGGGCAGCCCTTTCTCGGCCGAGCCGTCCTCGTAACCGCGAATGATCCGTTCGTTGAAGTCCAGGACATCGAGAACCGGCAGGCTGACGAGCTTGTAGGGGGAGTCGACCAGGGTGCCGTAGCTGCTGTTATTGAACGGGTCCTGGTCGTGCGGTTCGTTCATCGAGGGTCTGGAAGTCGTCTGGAGCATCGATCTTTCCTCGCGAGGGATTGTGTCCACGGATGAGATCCGGCCGGCAATGCGATGAACGCCGGATTGGGCGGGCTGGCCCCGCCGGGAGATCAGGCATTGATGACTTCGACAGGAATTTCCTGGAGTTCGCCATACCCGCGTTTGACGCAGGTGAGGTTGTCTTGAACGACGCGGTCGCCCCGCTTGCCGAAATACTTGCGCAGAGCCTGTTCCACGCCCGCGTAGACCTGCTCGTCGCTCATCTGGCTGAGCGCCGCGTAGGGCGTGAGCTTGAGAAACGCCCCGAGCAGAACGATACCTTGCATGCGCATCTGGAGGTCGGCCACCGACGCCACCTCGCGGGCGATCTTGACCATGTCGGCGAAATAGACGCGCAGCTTCTTGGTGCGGATCGTGCGGCGGTTCTGCTCGGGAATCCGCTTCCAGACTTCGCGCGGGTCGTCGTGTGGCGACTGCATGAAGATAGCGCCCCCCGCAACCAGTCCCTTGAGCGGTCCCGGGCTGAGCAGCGCCGTCGGGTCGTTGATGCAGACCAGGTCGACCTGCTCGAGCTCGCAGTGGGTAAAGATGTGGGTATCGGCGATCGTCAGATAGTAGGTAGTCGGCAGGCCTTTTTTCTCTGAGCCGTACTTGGGATAGGCTTGCACGTCCCTGCCGAAGACGTCGCCGGCGATGGTGGCGATGACCTTGTTGGTGGTGACCGAGCCGAAGCCGCCGACCGAGTGCCCGCGCATCGAGTAGCCCCCTCGGGGCCGGAGGTCGGGGTCCAGGGCGGGCTTCAGCGCCAGGGGATGGTCGATCCCGATGCTGAAGTATTCCTGACCATCGTGAATCATGTTCTCGAACGCGGCGATGATGTCGCCCGGCCGCACGTCGCGGCTGCCCAGGCCGGCTGAGCCGCTGTAAATCTTGGGGATGTACTCGATCCGATCGTGCCCGTTCTGTCCCGTCATCGCATCGCAGAAGGCGGCCTTGATCTCGCGCGTCAGGTGATTGCCCGTACTCGAGAGCGGGTCGTCCATCCGTTCGAACACAGTGACCGCCCGGCAGTCCTTGATCGCTGCGATGATTCTCGTGGCGGGGAAGGGCCGAAACACGAACACGGTCAGGCATCCCGCGGCGATCCCTTTCACGTCCCGAAGATAATCGACGGCCGCCTTGACGGTTTCCATGTAACAGCCCATGCCGATCAGGATGTACTCGGCGTCCTCACATCGATGCGGCTCGAGGAATCCGTAGCGCCGTCCCGTCTGCCGGTAGAACTCGTCAATGGCGACCGCCAGCAAGGGTTCAACACGATCGTAATACCACCGCTGGGCGATCTTGCCCTTCATGTAGGAATCCTGGTTCTGCACGACACCGGACATGAGCGGGCTGGCGGGATCCATCAGGTTGAAGAGCTTCTCGCGCGGATCACCAATGAAGGCTTTCATGAAATCGGGCTCGGGCAGCCGCACTCGTTCGACCGTGTGGGTGGTCAGGAAGCCGTCTTGCACGTTGAAGAATGGAGTGTGCGAGGCTTCCGCGGCGCGGCGGGCGATCAAGCAGAAATCGCCGGCTTCCTGGGCGTTGCGGCCGAAGATCATGCCCCAGCCGCAATCGGCCACCGACATCATGTCATCATGGCCGGCATGGACGTTCAGTCCCTGGCTGGTCAATGCCCGCGCACCGATGTTCATCACGACCGGCAGCCGCTTGCCCGAAATCGTGTAGAGCACCTCCTTCATGAGCACCAGGCCCTGTCCCGACGTGAAATTGGTGACCCGGCCGCCGGCAACGGCAAACCCCTCGCAGACGCTGGCCGCCGAATGTTCACTCTCGGGCTCGAAGAAAAGGAGTGGGTCGCCCCAGAGGTTACAGGCCCCATTCATCACCGCGGCGTTGAAGCCGCCTCCCATCGTGGTCGAACTGGTGATGGGATAGGCGCCGGCGGCCTGGCTGATCCGGGTCTCGACGTGGACGACCGCCTCGGCACCGTCACACGTCGTCGGCACTCCAGGGAAAGGAAAATGGCGGCCGTTCGATCCATCCAGGTGAGGGCACAACGCTCCGAGCTGCTCGATTTGTGCAATGGTGCTCATACCGACCTCGCTGGCGGGATTCTCCCCGGAGTGCTTCCCGGAACAGGTTGCCGCACGAACCGAGAAGGCTAAGGGACGATCAACACGTGGAACTGATACATCTATCGTCTCCCAGGTTTTCTCAATAGTCAAGATATTTTGAGCAAATCGTTACTATTATACATATTAAATTACGATGAAGGTTTTCGCGGCCCCGGCCGCGGGGCAGACGCGCGAACCAGCCTGGAAATGCAATGCCCGCCGCTGTAAGGTGGTATTAAGGTGATATACTGGTCAGCTCGCGAGCGCGATTAAAAGTCGTGGAGAAGGGTTTTCCAGCCATGAGACGTGCCTGGGGATCGGCAATGACAGTTGCTTTCATGCTGCTGGCAGTCCCGGCGGCGGCCCTGGCTCAACAAGGGTCGAACTTCAATCGATTGAACACGGTGCGGCGGGAAGTGACGGTGAGCCCGGCGCGAGCCGGCCCGGGCCAGGGGGGTGGCGCCCTGACCGAAACATCGATGCCCGGAGAATTGGGCGCCGACCCACTTCGTCCTTACACCGGGGGAACCATGGCCGCGGCCGGCAACTCGAGCTCCAGCTCGAGCTCAGGCTCGCAGACCCGTCGTACATCCCAGCCGATGTCCGTCCAGACGCGGACGACACCGCACACATTTTATCCCGGAATGCGCGCCGCACAGGGGCCCAACCGGAATGTGGCGCCACGGTGCACCCACAGTCGCGCCGCCTTCCTGGCTCCAGGCATGATGAGCCCAGCCGCGGGCATGATGGGCTCGACTTCAGCGCAAAGTCGGAGCCAGAGGTGAATCGTCCTGTCGTGAGGATCAGAGTCTTGTGACAACCATGACCCGGACTACTGAAATTCGGAAGATCGCCTTCATCGGCGACTATCTGCCGCGCAAGTGCGGGATTGCCACGTTCACGCATGATGTCTGCACATCAGTGGCCACCCAGTTTCCTGGTTCGGACTGTTTCGTGGTGCCGGTGAATGATCTCCCCCAAGGGTACGACTACCCGCGGGAAGTCCGGTTCGAGATCGAGGAGCAAGAGCTTGACAGTTACTTGCGCGCGGCGGACTACCTGAACTTCGCTAACGCCGACGTCGTCTGTCTCCAGCACGAGTACGGCATCTTCGGCGGCCCGTCCGGCAGCCACATCATCCGCTTGCTGCGGAATCTGCGGATGCCGGTCGCCACCACCCTGCATACGGTGCTCCAGGAGCCCAACGACGATCAGCGCCGGGTGCTCGACCAGGTCATCGATCTGTCGGCCCGGGTGATCGTGATGACCGAGCGGGCGCACGCGCTTCTCAGGAAAGTTTACGCCGTTCCGGAGGCCAAGATCGACCTGATCGCCCACGGCATTCCGGACATGGCGTTCATCGATCCCGCCTTCTACAAGGATCAGTTCGGCGTGGAGGGGAAGTTTGTTGCCCTGACGTTTGGCTTGCTCTCACCGAACAAGGGCATCGAGCACATGCTCCGTGCGATGCCGGCCATCCTCAGGGAATACCCCAGCTTCGTAT
>JAFAHT010000219.1 GCA_019237095.1 Planctomycetaceae bacterium | reverse complement strand
GGCCCGGACATCCTCAGCGAGCCCGTCTCGGCGACCGCTACCGGCCCGCACCTCGCCCTCGAAGATGTCGAGCGTAACCACATCCTCAACGTCCTCGGGCAGACAGGCTGGGTGATCGAAGGGCCGAAGGGCGCGGCCACTCTCTTGAGTCTCCACCCCAACACCCTGCGGAGCCGGCTCAAGAAGCTCGGTATCGAGCGCGCGTCCCACGACCGCTCGTAGCGTCCCACGACATTTCGTGATTTCGCCCCACGGCGCGACGACGCGACGGCCGGTCTCGTCCTCGGCAGAGGTTTCGTAAGTACCATCTCTGGCACGCCTTGCGAACGGTACAGAGAGATTCTTCGCGGTTCGGCGCCCGAGTTGCTTTTCACCCTTGGCCGAGGTCACCGCCGAGGGGAGCCCATGTTAAGGACCACCACGACCCATCGCGATCAGGCCACGAGGACCTTCAAGCTCGAAGGCAAGCTACTAGACCGACTTTTCGTATTCGCTAGCCCAAGAAGTTGACTGACCCGCTAGAATTACTCGGTTTCGCTAGCTTCGCTCTTGGCAAATTCCATGTGGTATCCGCAGACACGAGATCCTCATCGCCCCAAGCTCATCCGCTCACAGCGTGAGTGATGCCCGCATCGACGATTATCGGGTGACGTGAGGGCGAGACTTCCGACCGGGAGCCTGGAGGCAGGACGGTATGCCAGACGATCACGGTGAGGGGAACGAGACAGCGCCACCGGTGACTTCGCAGCCCATCCCAGGGCCGCAAGAGCCCGAAACCGGGAGACGAGAACCAGCGATGGAAAGCGCCCCAAGACGACGACGATTCGTGACGGGGGCACTGAAAGTCCTGGTCGCCGTGGTCGTGGTATGGCTTCTCTCGGCTTACGTGATTCTCCCGGCTCTCTGGCGGCACTACGAGCACCGGCCCTGCTGCAAACATGCCCCCAAGACCACGCGGACCGCCGAGGGAATCCCCGGCGACCCGCTCAACGTCGGCCTGATTGGAAGCGAAGAGGAAGTGGTCCAGGCGATGATGGGCTTGGGCTGGGTCCCCGCCGATCCGATTACCGCGGAGTCGAGTTTCCTCATCGCCTACAGCGTGCTCCTTGACCGCCTCTACGCCGAAGCGCCCGTCAGCAACTTGTTCGTCTTCGGACGGAAGCAAGACCTCGCCTTCCAGAAGCCGGTCGGCGCCAACGCCAGCCGGCGCCACCACGTCCGGTTCTGGAATTCCATGGAACTCGGTCGAGGCGGGGTCCCCCTGTGGATCGGGGCCGTGACAACTGTACCGGGTCACCGGGGTCGGAGTGGCCATGCTGGGATGGAACGGGGGGCGGAGACCTGTATACACGGACGGGGAACTCTCGATCGGCATCCTCGCTTCGGTGAAGGCACGTGGCCAGACACCTGACCGGCTTAAGAACCCCGTCGCCGTTCAGATCAAGGAGCAACTCTGGTCGGCAATCCGTCCGTTGCTCCAGTCGTTGCCCGGTCAGTGAGCTCGAGGTCACCGGTTCAGGTCCCGGCGCGCCATTCTTTTGTTGCTGGAGCCTGAACGCTCCACGACAGTGCCAAGATATCGCAGCGGCGGCGTCGGACCATATTGAAGCTTTGCGACCTCGAGCGTCGAGCGCGTCGCCGGCCGACGCTGTTCTCGCCTGTCAGCGGGCGACCTGTCGCACGGGCGGAAGGGAAAAAGGGACGTCACTGCTATCGACCGTTTGTGAGGGGGAGCCTCGGGGACATGCACGTAAACGCTTGATGCAAGCGGCTTAGGGGTTAAGGAAGTGCTATTCAGTGACGTCTCTTTTTCGCTCCCCGGCTAATTCGGTTACCCATATTGTCAGCGCCACCGTATTCGTACAATTCACATTCCATCCAGATCATCAACGATCACAGATTGAAGGGAGTAGCCGTCTTATGGGAACATTTGCATGGGCGGCCTTCGGACTCGTGCTCGTGGGGCTTGGCGTCGTCTCGTATGCGAAGCTCAGCGCCGGTTACCCACGAAAGACCCGCTTGGTCCAAGTCCACCTCGAGCGCGGCGGGGGCAAGGAGCTGTTCGTGGTGGTCCCCGGCGGCATGTTCGGCTTTCGGATCTTCGACGGCGCCCGAAAGGTCATCCGCGCGACTCGGGCCGACGCCGACCTGATGCTGGTCGACTGCCCACCTCCCACTTCCTCGAACGCAGACCCCTTTGAGATCGCCGTGGAACTGAGCGACGCAATCAACACCCAGGTGGTGGGCTCCGACTACACTTCCGTCACGCTGGTCGGCTACTGCATGGGGGCCCTGCTGGCGCGCAAGGCGTTCATCTACGGATGCAACCAGGCCGACGACGACCCGCTCTGGAACCCTGAAGCGCCGGCAAAAGACTGGGTCAAGCGGGTCGACCGATTCGTCCTCATGGCCGGGACGAATCGTGGCTTCAACCCGGCGCCGGAGAAAATGGGCCGAATCAAGCTCCTCAAACTCAAGCTCAGAAAGGTCTTCAATAGGTTGACCGGCACGGCATGCCTGTTTTGGAGCTGTGAGCGGGGCGAGCCTTTCGTGGCTAACCTCCGTGTTCAGTGGATCCGCACGGCCCGGGAGCGTAAGGCGAAGGGCCGACATTGGCCTTCGGTCGTCCAGCTCCTGGGGACAGTCGACGAGGTGGTCGGCTACGAGGACCACAGGGATGTGACCGTCGCCCAAGACTTCATCTTCGTACCTGTCCGCGGGACCGGGCACGCCTCGATCCTTGACTTCCGCGACCCGGCGTATGGCGGCGAGCGCGAAATGAAATTCCGCAAGGCGATCGAGCCGGGTGACTTGCACGAGCTGAGGGAGACGTACCCGCCGATGCCAGTCGGCCAGGACCCTGATGTCGAGCATGTCATCTTTGTGCTTCACGGCATACGTGATATAGGCGAGTGGATCGATGAGCTTGAAGTGTCGCTGAGGGAGGCTTACACCCGGGCGAATGGGTTCGGTGGCCCGGCCCGGATCAAGATCATCAAATCGTCGTACGGTTACTTCGCGATGCTCCCGTTCCTGCTCAACGCCGA
>JAFAHT010000602.1 GCA_019237095.1 Planctomycetaceae bacterium | reverse complement strand
AAACTCGCTCACGGCCTTCAGCAGCTTCTTCGCCCGCTCGGATGGCTCCTCCTGCGACTCGAGATCCCACTCCAGATCCGCGACGAGCTGCAGGGCGCGGTAGACGTTGCCGTGCCAGAGGTGCCACTTCAGGCTTTCCAACTGCTTCTCCACCGCGGTCGCGTCCAGCCGGCCATCCTCCTCATCCTCGCCTGGTTGGGAGACGGCGCTGCTCTCAGCTGCCAGCCCCTTGGTCATCTGGCCCAGCACGGTCAGCCGCATCGTGATGTGGAACCAGTCCAGCCAGTGCTCCGATTCCGGGACCAGGTACAGCGGCAACTCACGCACGGTGTCGCCGCCGTCGGTCAGGAACTCGACCCGCTGGTTCATCTAAAGGCCCTGGGATTTCAGGTGGTGTCTTAGCTCGACTTTTGCCCTTTTGGGGGCGCGCAGAACGCCTTGTTTTCCAGGCTTTCCACGAAGAGTTGCCCGAGTTTTTGAAAACCCCAGGGGAATCACGGGTGTTCAAAAAGTCGAGATTGCCGAGTTTTCCAGGTTTTTCTGGGCAATCGGGCTCCGAGAAAGGGCAATAGTCGAGCTTAGTTTCGTTGAACGCCGATTTCCGCGGCCGGGAAAATAACCAATCCTCGGACGACTGTCGTAGTCAGCAGTAGGTGAACTCGATCTTCCGTTGGCCCAGCCACGGGATGGGAAGGGAGTCGCGGTCGAGCGCGGCTTCACGCAGGATCGGGTTATGGCTCCGGCGGTCGAAGGCGACTCTGAGGTGGTCGTTCTGGATCGTCACGGTCCCGGCGGTCTCGACGAACCAACGGTACAGTTGCTTCGGATCGGTCTTCTCGAAGCCATTCAGCCGCGACGCCAGCCAGCGGTAGCAGCCGTTGGCGATCACCGTCAGCGCAGCGTCGAAGTCCACATTCAGACGCACCTCGCTGGCCAGGCAGTCGAGGTGGAAGAAGTTGACGCTGATGCCCAGACCGTCCTCGATCCGGTTGCGGCCCGCGTAGCGGAGGATCAACTCGCGTGGGGTCTCCTCGAAGTGGTTGGAGAGGAACAGCGTGGGACGGTCGCGGCCCAAGCCGGTCACGGCGATCTGGCGGATCGGGCCTTCGTAGCCGCGCAGCCGCACCACCTCTTCGATGTAGCGAATCTTCGTGTGACAACGTTTGGGGATATCGATCACGGCTCCCTTCCAGGTGGAAGCGGGTTGTTGCTCCAGACGCCGGAGGAGGGCCGATCCACGTCGGCGGATGGTGACGAAACGGATCCTGCGTTGATTGACGCGCGACAGTTCGGGGTAGTCGACTACCTTGCTGTCGAAGTAGAGCCACTGGGGATCGGATCCGGCGACCTCGCGCCAGAACTCCACGAATCGGATCAACTCGCCATGCTGGTCGGCGCGGGTGAGGTTGGCATTGGCGTAGCACAGGCAGCGGCTCGCTTGTTCCAGCGCGAAGAACGTCAGCACGCTCGGCCCGGCTTTGCCACGGCGCGGCAGGTAATGGCGGTCGAGAGCCGCAGGGTCGCCGCGGAAGGGGATCGGATGGAAGTCGAGCGAGAAGCCTTCGGCCTCGGGGAACATCACGGGGGCCAGCGCCTTGACCCACCCCTGCAACAGGCCCAGTTGCTGGGCGCGGCCGACCCGGTAGGAGTAGTCGGTCGCGAACGACTTCTTGGGGAGGATGTTAAGGCCGGCGAACCAACCGAGCGGCTCATCGCAGTTGAAGTCGTCGATGTGACTGCGACGCTCCTTGTCGAGCAGCTTCAACGCCAAGAGCGACAGCATCGCACTGAGGGCGGGGACCATCTCCGAGCCGGGATAGCCCGCCTCGGCGACGAGGCGGTCGAAGCCGAGCCGAACCAGCAGCGGCACGAAGAGGAAGATCCCCGCGACGCGCGAGCGGAGCGCGCGGCCCGGCGCGAGGTTTAACTCCCGGCAATCCGCGACTTCGGGGGGTTCGGGGCCTGGTCGGTCTTGGCTCGGGCACGATCTCGGAGGTCGCCCACGACCGTCCGCGAGAAAAAGGGGGGCGTGGCGCCGCGGCGCCAATCGGCTCGAAAGCGACTGACCATCGATCGCAGCGCCGAGGGTTTGTAGCCGAACCGCGCGGCGACTTGGTCGAGCGGTTCGGCGTCCACGAAGACCGCGCGGAGGGCCTCGTATTGGCGTTGGAAGGTCTGCTTGGGCTCGAGGAAGAACCGGCTGGCGTGGCTCCCGTCCATGACGCGGGCTCCCGGATGTTGATTATTTTCTGGCCCGAAACGACTGCGGAGCGTACACCAAAGGACAGGGCCGAAAAAGGGTCGGGACAGCCCTCTTCTCAGGTCGGGCTCTTGAAACACCGGGGAAAACGCGCGAGGAGCATCCGAACAGTCATGGATCTGAGAGTGTTAATAGGAGGCCGATCAGGCCGATCTGGGCCTGGAAAATAATCAACGATTGGAGGCCCGGGACAACCGAATCCCCGAAGAACCGAGGCTTCCGACGTCGAAATGATTGATTTTTTTCCCAGCCGCGGAAATCGGCGTTGAACGGCTGGGAAGTTCAGCCATTCTTCCAGGGACCAGACATGATCTGCTAACCCAGCCGACATCGCTGGCGTTCGCTCCTGCCAACGACCCTCGGCGTCGCGGACCCGCAGGGTTCGCACCGGCCAGCAGAAGTTGTACCGATACCGCGTGAAGTACGACATCGACTCATGGACCTCCCAGTCCTTGCTGAACCGGTACGACCGCCGCGATTGTCGGGCGTTCTGGCAGCGCGCCGTCCCGTGTTGACGCTCGACGAACGACGTGTTGATCGTCCGACTGCGCACCGACGCCTTCAGGGCTGCGTCCACCGCCTGCTGGCCCCCCAGCACGACCGTCCGAGGGACGGCCACGACGCGGTTGTTCTTCCGCTCCTTGCGGATCGTCGCAGACGTCACCTCAGGGCCCAGGCACCGCTCGGGCCGCACCGGACGGCGACCCGGCCGGGCCGGCCCC
Organism: Planctomycetaceae bacterium; assembly: GCA_019237095.1. Taxonomy (GTDB): domain Bacteria; phylum Planctomycetota; class Planctomycetia; order Isosphaerales; family Isosphaeraceae; genus Aquisphaera. The sequence goes on along the minus strand of JAFAHT010000602.1, from coordinate 801 downwards.
TGGGGCGCGACCACCGGCGGGCTGAACACCTCTTCGATCACCGTCTCGTAGGGGGCATATTCGTCGCTGGTCATCAGCGCAGGAGGCCGCTCGTCGAGGCGGTCCTTGACCTCGGAGACGACCTCCACGACGCTCTCGGTGACGCGCGCCCCGGGGACGACCGCCAGGACCAGCTTGTGCTCAGGATCGTAGGCGACGTGGTCCCACCAGTCCCCCCTGTGGTCATCATCGGGGTTGGCCGGATCGCAGTGCTTCTGCTTCTTGGCGACGAAGGCCCACATCTCGTCGAACTGGACCTCGCGCGTCCGAGGGGGAAAAAGCCACGAGCTCGTCATGAGCATCGCGGGCATGTTGGCCTTCCCGTAGCAGGTGGACACAAAACGTCGCTAAGGCTCACCTGGCCGAAAACATTAGTTTTCGGCCATCTCCACGGACCGCTTCGAAATCCCTAGAAATCCAGGCATTCCCGTGAGGGGCCGTTCCAGGGGTTTTTGGCCAGGGGGGCCGGCGAGAGTCGGGCCATCAACCACTGTCGGACTCGTCGCCAGCCATGCGGATCAGCTCGATTTCTAGGGAATTTCCGCCGTTTCCCACCGTTAGCGACGTTTTGTGTCCACCGTAGAGTCGAGGAGTGGCGCGGTGGTGTAGGTTCGGCCTATCTGTTTCCGGCTCTTTCGTCTGCCGGTGCCTCAAGAGCCTCACCATGCCCCGTTTCCCCTCCCCGCTCATCGAACCGGACGGGCGCTTTTCACGCATCCGGCTCTCGGACAAGGCTCGATCACGCCTTCGCACACGGAGAGC
>JAFAHT010000601.1 GCA_019237095.1 Planctomycetaceae bacterium | reverse complement strand
GAGCCGAGGCGAGGACGAGGACGAGGCTCTATGATGCCGTGGGCGCGGCGCTGCGACGCGTGACACCGCAGGACATTCTCGGCTGGTTCCGACATGCCGGACTGTGTGCAACACCAGGGTAAACCGCTGTAGGCAAACCGGCTTTCCGCAGACTGGACATCTTGCCGCAAGAATTAAGAGTGTCCCCTTTGTCGTCGTTTTCCAACTTGTCGAAGAGCGCTTGCTCCCATCAGCCCGAATTGAGCCTCTTGTACAGCTCAACATAGTGTCCGAACAGCTCATCGTAGACTCCGGCGTTGGCCGGGTTGGGCTCGACGGTTTTCTCGATGGCGACCATGGCCCGGGCGGCGTCGTCGAAGTCGCGGTAAGCCCCGGCGGCTACCGCGGCGGTCATGGCCGAGCCCAGCGCGCATGACTCGCTTTCGCAGGTCAGATGCACGGGCTGCTTCAGAACGTCGGCATGAATCTGGAGCCAGAGGGCCGACCGGGCCCCACCGCCGCCGATGAAGATTCGCTCGACGGAAAGGCCGTGTGTGGCGGCGTCTGCGAGGATGTGCCGCGTGCCGCAGGCCGTGGCTTCGTAGAGAGCGCGAAAGACGTGCCCGGGTCCATGGGCCAGCGACAGTCCCACGATCGCGCCGCGGGCCTGAGGGTTCTTGTAGGGCGAGCGGTTCCCCTGCCAGTCGTCGCGGACAATCAACCCTTCAGCTCCCGCAGGAATGAGCGCGGCTTCCTCGTCCAGCACCTGGTAGACGTGGACTCCCCGCCGCTCGGCCTCGGCTTGTTCCCGACCAGCGAAATGGCGGCGATACCAGTCGAGAATCGAGCCGGTCGCCGTCTGGCCGGCCTCGATCGTGTACAGCCCCTCAACCGTGGCGTCGGGGTAGCAGCCAGCAGCTCCCGAGCCGAAGACCCCGGCGCGCGACTGCGCCAGGTGGCAGGTGCTCGATCCCACGATCACGGCGACGTCGCCGGCACTCGTGGCTCCCAGGCCGAGCATGCCGAGGTAGGCATCGATTCCCCCCTGGGCCACGGGAGTTCCGGCATCAAGACCCAGGTCCAGGGCCGCCGCCGCATCGAGCCGTGCCACTCCCTTGCCGAGCGGGACGATCCGGTCGGGCCACTTGCCCGGCAGGTCGCCAAGCCCCACGGCTGTCATCAAAGCAAGGGGCCAGCCGCCGTCGGGCCGGGCGTAGTTCCACTTGACCGCGACATGATTCAGCGAGAGGGTCCACTGGCCGGTCAAGCGGTACATCATCCAGTCGGTGCACTCCACGATCCTGCCCGCCCTGCGGTAGGTCTCGGGCTCGTGGTTCTTCAGCCAGAGCGCCTTGGGCAACATCCACTCGGGCGAGACCCGGCCGGATACGTGGCGGAGGACCGGGTCGCCGGTCGCACTGATCGTCTCGGCCTCCCGGAACGAGCGTTGATCCATCCAGAGCAGGGCGGGACGCAACGGGTTTCCCGCCAGATCGCAAGCAAGCACTGTGCAGGCCGTGCAATCCAGGCCGATCGCGGCCACCTGCTCGGGTGCAGCGCTCGCCTGCGCAAGCGCCTTTTGGACTGCGGCACGGGCCGCGCTCCACCACTGGGCGGGATCTTGCTCGGCCCAGGCAGGACGCGGAAAGGTCGTGTCGATGGGTGCGACCCCAAAGGCCACTGACCGGCCCTGAAGATCAAAGAGGGCAGCACGCAAGCTCTGGGTGCCGACGTCGAGACCCAGCACAAACCGTTCTTCCGCCAGTGTCGTGTTCATGAGCCTGGACCTCGGATTCATCAAGACCGATCGCGGTGCAGGCGCGTCATCGAAGCCTCGACGCACCGGACTGGAACTGGATCAAGCCGGCTGCCGGCTATCCAGGAGAAACGTCACGGGTCCGTCGTTGACGAGCGCGACCTTCATCATCGCGCGAAAGACTCCGGTCGCGATCTCGAGTCCGGAGGGTAAGAGCAGGTCTGTAAACCGCTCGTAGAGGCGCTCGGCAAGGGCGGGCTCGGCGGCGGCGGTGAAACTGGGGCGGCGACCAGCCCGGCAATCGGCCAGCAGTGTGAACTGGCTGACCACAAGGATCCCGCCTCGGACGTCCAGCACGCTCCGGTTCATCTTGCCCTGCTCGTCCGCGAAGGCGCGAAGATTGAGCAGCTTGTCGGCCATCCAAACGGCGTCCTCGTCGCCGTCGTCGCGGGCCACGCCCAGCAGCACCAGCCAACCTGGCCCGATCCGGCCGACGGTTGTTCCCTCCACGTTCACCGACGCCTGGGACACTCTTTGAACGACTGCATGCATGAATCGGGTCTCCGACCTGAGCTCGGTGCGGGATCTTGCACATCTTAACCCCTCGATGGAACGACTGCTCCGCTTTTGTTTTGGGTAGCTGATTTCGAAGTAAAGTGCTAACCTTGTGAAGTCTTATGATCTGCCGATCCGCGGCGCGCAGGGAATGGCGGCCAGGGAGCGCGAGGAGGCGAATTTGGGCGAGTCGAAACACGTTCGGCTCCGGGTGGGTGTCATCGGCCTGGGTCGGCTCTGGGAGACCCGGCACAAGCCGTCGCTGGCGCGGATGCAGGACCGGTTCAGGATCACGGCGGTCCATGACCAGGTTTACCGTCGGGCCGAGATCGAGGCCGGCCAGCTCGATTGTGCAGCCTGCGAGGGCCTTGCCGCACTGGTGGAACGGCCCGACGTGGACGTCATCTACCTGTTGTCGCCGCAATGGTTCGGACTGTATCCCGCGCATCTGGCGTGTGCGGCGGGCAAGGCCGTTTATTGTGGGCTGCCCCTGGCCGGAGACCAGGCTGAGCTGGAATCGTTGATCCAACGAGTCGACGAGACCGGCATTGCCTTCATGCCCGAGTTCGCTCGCCGCTGCTATCCGGCCACGCTGCGGCTGAAGGAGCTGCTGGCGACCTCGCTGGGACCGCCACGGCTCGTTCTCGGCCATTCCCGACTCTTCGGTTTCGATCGCTACGGGGTTCCCGGTCCGACCACCCAGATCTCACTCGCACCACTACTGATCGATCCGGGAAGCTTTCTCATCGACTGGTGCGCGTTCGTGATGCAGGCGTTGCCGACGTCGATTCACGGAACGCGGTGTCTGGTGCTCCCCTCCGAGGTCGGTGAGAATGCCGAGCCAGACTTTGAAAGCTTCGCAGCCACCTTCCCGGACGGCGCGACGGCCCAGATCGCATTTGGCCGCTATTACCGAACATGCTGGGGAGAGGCCACCCGCTTTTTGCCAGCCTCGGGGTTCCAGGTCTACGCCGAGCGTGGCGCGGCCTGGCTCGAGCTGCCCGAGCGGATCCAGTGGTGGGACTCAAGCGGCACCCATGAAGAAAGGCTTCCGCTGGAGCCAACCATCGGCGATGTGCTCAATGACCAGTTCTACCGCCTCGTTCACAAGGGACAATCGCTGGCTCCGACGATCCACGACGCCCTGGAAATCGCACGTCTGGTGCAGGACCTCAAGCGCAGCCAGGAACAGGGACCCAGCATCCGTCAAGCGCCTACCTCCGCATGAGGAATCATATGTAGAACGGAATTAATTCCGTTCTACGAGCCAAGCGTCCACCTCCGCATGAGCAAACAGGAGACGGGTAGGATGCCCTCATCCTCGGAACCCGGAATTGCGAACCAGGCTTCCCCGGTCTGGTTGGCTCTTGTCTGCGCAGCCGCCGTGGTCGGGCTGACCCTGCTGCTTGACTCGATTCACTGGACCTCTGCCACTTACGACGAGGTGGCTTACTTGCGCGTGGCGGCCCGATGGTGGCACACTGGCGAGCAGACCGCGATCACCCGCATGGGCTCGCCCCTCACATTCTGGAAGTTGCAGCAAGCGCCTGTGCTCTGGACGCTCGACCGGCTGGGCCGCGGCGAGCTGATCGACGACCCGATTGGCCATCAGCAAGAGCTGCTGCCGCTCGTCCGCGCCGGGGCGCTATGGATCTGGCTGGCAGCGCTTCTGCTTTGCGCCTGCTGGAGCCGGCGGCTGTATGGCCCCAGGGCGATGGCCCTGGCGGCCTGGCTCTTCGCGCTGAGCCCCAACCTGATCGCCCACGGCGGACTGGCAACAATGGAGCTGCCGCTCCTGGCCTGCACGACCGGTATGCTCTTCCTGTTCTGGACCTTCCTGGATACCGGCCGGCGGCGTTGGTTTTGGGCCTCGGCGGGGATGGGAGGATTGGCCTTCTCTTGCAAGTTCACCACGGTGCTGTTCCCCCCAATTCTGGCGGTGATCTGGTGGCTGGACGGCCGGCGGCGCGGAGGCCGCGGAAGCCTCTTCCGCGGCACGCGCCAGGTTACTCTGGGAATGGCCGTCTACGTGCTGGTGCTACTCCTGGCGGACTTCGCGATCACCGGGTTCGCCGTGCTCCCCCCGAGCCGATCAACGGGTGATCATCCCACCATCAAAGCGAAGTTTGGCAGTGAGCTCGCAGGCTGGATCGCGAGGCTCTACGAGACGCCCGTGCCCCAGGACTGGGTGGGTCTGGCCACTCAGGCACATCACCAGATGTCGGGCGGGTCGAGCTATCTCCTGGGCGAAAGGCGGATGACCGGCTGGAGATATTACTATTTCGTCGCGCTGGCCGTGAAGGTACCCCTGACGTTCTGGCTTCTGGTGGCGGCCCGCGCCGCGCTGGCGTGGCGGCGAGACAAAACGGGCCAGCCGCGCGACGACCTGCTGCCTCTCGCGATCGGTCTGTTCCTGGCCGTCACCGCGATCGGCTCGGCGCGCAATTATGGACTGCGCTACCTGCTTCCCCTGGCGCCGCTGGCGATCGTCTGGATCTCTCGGATGGCCGAGGATGTGGCCGAGAGGCCAGGAATTCTCGCGGCATGGCCAGCCTGGCCAATCGGGTTGGGTCTGGCGGGACAAGCCCTGGCCGTTGCGGCCATTCATCCGTTCGAGCTGACCTACTTCAACGTCCTGGCCGGTGGTCCGCTCGGCGGGCGACATATCCTCTCCGACTCGAACCTGGACTGGGGCCAAGGGCTCAAGGGGCTGGCCCGTCTCCAGTGCGCGGAGCCCGAGTTTCGCAACCTGACACTCTATTACTTCGGCGATACCGACCCGGCCTGTTACGGCGCGGAGGGTACGGCCCACATCGTGAATGCCGTCGACGATCAATCTCAACTGCCAGGACTCCAGACCGTGAAAACCCGCTACCTGGCGGTTTCTGCCTCACTCCAGTGGGGGCCGTGGGGACCGCCCGGGTTTTTTCGAAGACTGGATTCGATCGCACCCTTCCGGATGACCGATGACACGACGATCGCGATCTACAGGACGGCTGATCTCCGTAGGGCGGGTGAAACCCACCACATATACAAATGAACATTCGGTGGGTTTCACCCGCCCTACTTCAATAAAGGTCGCGTCCGCGCGAGAGCCGATCCTCCAGTCCATCGGCCATCTCGGCAACGCGGCGAATCATGGTCTGGGGATCCAGGCTGGTTGCGGATTCCACGGCCAGGTTCTCGATGACCACGAAGTACTCCTCGCCGCGCAGGACCCGGATGGCGAAATGGCCGTCGGTCATCCGGGCGTTGTGCTTGAGCAGAAGCCGGCAGTCGCGGTCATTGGCTGGGCCGCAGATCGACACCAAGGAAAGCAAGGCCAGCCCCTCCGCGTCGGTGCCGGCCGGTCCGATGTAGACCGCCTGCTTGCGGTCCAGCCGCGACGGAACGGTCACGCGCCAGCCATGGCCGGACGTGACGACATCGAAGCCGGAGCGGGCCACGAAATCACGGATCAGGCGCTCGACGTCGGGGTCGGCGGGCTCCGGAGCCTCATACGTTCCCAGGGCCTCAGCGCCGACGCCGGCATCGGCCTGCACCCCGCCAAGCGGTAAACCACAGCCCGAGCAGAAGCGATCCGACTCGAGGTTGGCCAACGTGCAACGGGCGCAGACGATCGTGATCGAAGGCATGTCCGGCAACTCGTGGTTAGAACCGCACGGCACGGGAAGAAGGCGGGGCTCCCTTGCTCGAGCCGGCTGCGTTCCGTACGTGGCCCGAGGGGAACCTTCGCCGCCCCGTGTCACTTCCCTGGTTATTCCTCTTTCACTTCGAGCGACGAGATCAGCGCGTCGAACGACGGCTTCAGTGAGGTCATGGTCTTGTCGGGTCCGACCATCTTCAGGAAGTAGCCGACCCTGGCAGTCGAGACGATGGCGACCAGCATGCGGGCGTTCTCGCGCTCGGGCTCGGGGGCCATGCCAGGGATGGCCCCGGGTTTGTAATGGCCCGCCGTCTCGACGCGGGTGACCTCGACATTCTTCCCCTTGACGGTCTTGCTCTCGATCTTGGGGGGGTTGCCGTCGGCATCCTTGAACTGGCCCTGCCAGCGCTTGAGATTCGCCTCGACCGAGCCCGCTCCGCCGGGGAACGCATAGACCACCAGCAAGGCCGGGTACTCGTCGCCCGGAACGGGCTCGACCTTGAGTTGGGCCCGGCGCATCGGTGAGTTCGTCGGAACCGATTTCCAGGACTCCGGTGCCTTGAAGCTCAGACCGCCCGCGTCCACGGTCTTGGTGGGCTCATCAGCTCCCAGGACCAGCGCCAGGGCGGCCGCACCGGCCAGGGCCCGAATCCAGCGTCGTCGAACGTTGCTCATATTGCTCATCGCGTGAGATCTCCCATTGCAGTTCCAGGAATTGTTACCCCGGCACGAAAGAAACGCATTATATGTCAGACTTTCCAGCCTGACCTACTTCCTTGCCGGGGTAATAGCTCAATCGACGATCCTGAGCTGGATTTCATCTGAATTGCCTTTCAGCTCCGGTGCATACATCGCCTGCGCCCGGGCGGGCAGGGCGTGGAACCTGCCGGGGATCTCGGCGCGGAGGCGGTACGAGACGCTGTGCTTGCCCCGCGCCAGCATCCTTGAGAAAAAGGCGACTCGGTCGTCGCGGTACTCGACGTAGGCACCCAGGTCGTTGCCGTTGTAGCCGCTGCGGACCTCGACAGGCTCGAAGCCAGCCGCTTTGAAGTCCTCGAAGACAACGTATTCGTAATCGTTCTTGCTGTCGATCTCGAGCTCGATCTCGACCAGCTCACCGCTTTTCAAGGTCGCTCCCTCGGACAGCAATTCGCGACGGTAGTGTTCGACTTTTTGATCCACCGCCTGCCCGCGGCCGCCGGCCACGCTCACGGTCCGCTCGTCGCTCTTCAGCCGATACACTTTGCGATCGACCTTGATCTCCAGACCCGCGCGGGTGATCGGGTCCTCGAGCGTGAAGGTGCTCAGGTAGGCATTGTAGTATAGCGGGCCTTTGCCCTGCTTGGTGAAAGAGACAGTGTGCGACCCTGTCTCGACGTCCTTGCCTTCGAGCACAAAAGCGTTGTCGAAGCGGAACAGGTCGGCCGGCGTGATCTTCACCTCCTTGCGCGTCCGGCCATCAAGGGCGATCGCCACCCTCATGTCGGGCCGGTCCTCGCCGCTGCCCCGGAGATGATCGGCCAGCGCCTCGATGCAGAACGCGGTGTCGCGGGTCGAGTTCCAGTAGCTGCCGTGCTTGCGGTTATTGAGTACGTACTTCACCAGCCGCGAGGCCAGCTCGCCCTTGGGATCGGTGCGGGCCAGGAGCTTCAGGTAAAACGCGTCGGTCTCGATCTCGCTGCCGTACCACCACCACCAGTAGCCCTCGTTGGGAAGCTTGAGATATGCGGTCTGATTTTCAACGTCCTGCACGACATACTGGCCGAGGTTCTGGAGCACCATTGCCAGCTTGTCCTTCTCGCCAAGTCTCTCCAGCCCCAGGCCGAAGATCGCCTTGGCATACACGGACAGATGCGTGCGATCGCGGTCGAGGAAGCCGAGCATGGCGTCGTTGCGCACGCCGCCGTCGGCCAGGACCATGAACACAAGGGCATCGAGATCGTCGGCGGTCTTCTTGAACGGCTTGACCTCGCTGATCGCGTTGTGGAGGAGCTGAGCCTGCTTGGCCTGGTAGGCGGTGAGCCACGCGACGCCCCGCTCGAGCATGTTCGGCGGCAATGCCAGGTCGTTCTGGCGGGCCAGTTGCAGGCCGTGGACGACCTGGGCCGTGGTGTGAGGCGAGGCAAACTCGCCGTAGCCGGAGAACCAGCCCCAGCCGCCGTCGGAGAGCTGCATGTCAGCCAGGCGCCCGATCCCCGCGGAGACCATTCGCGCCACTTCGGCCTGGTCGAAGACCGGGTTGTGCTCGTTGCCCTTCCACCGTCTGGCCCGCTGCTGCGCATCGCCCAGCTCCTGGGCGTTGAGGTTGGTTCGCTTGTCGCGGATCGCCTTCAGATCGACTCCCAGGTCGATTAGAACCCTCTGGGTGATGACCGCGGGCAGGAACCGGTTGAGGGTTTGCTCGGTGCAGTCGTAGGGATAATCGGCGAGGTAGGGCAGGGCGTCCACCAGGGCGCCGGCCAGGGTGGGCGAGTAGCGTACCTCGAGCCGCGACAGCTCCGGCCGCCGCTCTGCGGGGACACGGAGGACGACCTGGGCCTTGTCCTGATCGGGCCGGATCGCACCGGCGACGGCCTCCATTTTGAGCATGCCGTGCACATAGGCCGGGAAGGTCATCTGGGCGGCGTCCGACTCGTCATCGGTCAGCGCTTTCATCCGGATGACCGCCTGGCCTTCGTGAGCGACCTTGACTCGCCAGTCAACCCGGTGCTCGCCGCCGGCAGCGATCTCTACAGTCTGGGCCGACGAGTCGAGCGGCTCCAGCACGCTGCCTTCGCACTCGAGCACAACCTGAACCGCCTTCTTCGTCTTGAGCTTGTTGTGAACGTTGGCCGAGAGCACAACCTCATCCTTCTGGACGAAGAATCGCGGAGCTTGCAGCCGGACCAGCAGATCCTTGGTCGTGATGACCTCGGCCTCGCCCTGGCCGACCCGGGTTCCCCGACCAAGGGCCCACGCCTTGACCTTCCACGTGGTCAGGCTCTCGGGCAGAGGGAATTCGATCTCGGTGGTGCCATCAGCCTGCGTCGTCAGCCTGGCGGCCCAGAAGGCCGTGTCGGCAAAGTTGGTCCGGATGACGGGCTGAACCGCGGGAGCTCCTGGCTCACCGTCGAACGTGTCGGCGCCCTCGGGGCGCGGCATCCGCTCCATATCCATCGGCGCGGCGCGTGCCATGACTCCGAGGCCACCACAGCGCACCGAGCCAGCCTTGAAAGCGAAATCAAGTCTCTGGAACTTCTCTCCCTCAGGCAGCCAGCCGAACATACCCAGCTCTTGCATGGGCGTCTCGTTCGGCCGAACCAGATTGGGAAACCAGCGGTCAAGGCTCGACTCGGTTTGTGGGTAGTGGGTCCGCTTCCACCTCCAGAAGAACTCCTTGATATCGGCCACGTTCGAGCCGCCGGCGATGGACTCGACGGCCTTGTCGTAAACAGTCAGCACGGTCGATCCGACAAAGGGCTTGCCATCGGGGCCGGTCAGCTTGAGTTTGACCTTCGCCTTCTGGCCGGGCTTGTAACTATTCTGAGCAGGCTCGACGGCCAGATTGACCACGCGCGACTCGGGCGGGACGGCAATCTCGCGGGCCTCGGAGTGAACCCTTCCATTGGCGACGGTGAGCGCTTCCACGAACAGGTTTGGCATGTCCCGCGGCATGATGCCGATCTCCTCGACCGTGCTCTTGCCGCTCAGGCGGACAAACTTGGGAGGAAGGTAGACGCCATTGGTGGGACGGACGAAGAGCAGGACCGTCGAGTTCACCTGGTTGGTATTGATCAGCAGCCGGAGCGTGTCGCCGGGCTGATACTCCTTGCGATCGGGGATGATCTCGAGGTCATTGAACCGGAACGAAGATCCGTCGAACCCCTGGCCCAGGATCGCGAACAGGTAGCCTCCCTCGATCGAATGCCCATGGCCGTCGTCGATCGTGGACGAGAGCCGGTACTGGCCGGGAGCCGAGGCTTTGATGGTCTGGCTGGCCTGGCCGTCCGCGTCCAGGGCAAGATCCCAGCTCTCCACGGGCGTCTCAGACGGCTTGCCCTCGGTGTCGTAGCGGATCTGGAGCAGCTTGAGTGTGCCTTTGCCGGCGACCGGCTTGCGATCGAGCGTCTGAGCCCGGATGGCGGCATCGATCGTGTCTCCCGTGCGGTAGTGGCCACGATCGACCCAGGTGTAGACGGTGAACGGTTTGCGCGCCACGAGCACGGTGCCCGTGCCCACGATGGTGCGCCGGGACTGGTCGGTCACCTCGGCCGTGATCTCGTAGCGCTGGTCCGCATCGGGATGAGTCACCCTGGCCAGCGTCGTGTCGATCTCGATGGGAAACGTGCCATCGGGCCGGATCGGCACCTCGGCTTGGGCCACGACTTCGGGTGGGCTTTGAGGGCGATTCCACCACCAGGGCGCGGGCCGGGCGATGCCCCAGCGCGACCAGCCGGGATACCACGAGGAGTCGGCAGCGAACCACCAGTAGCCCGGCCCGAAGAGCCAGTCCCATCGGGCCACGGGATACCAGCGTTCGTCGGCCGTCGTCCGCGTGACCTTGTACTTGACCTTGGCCTCGGCGACTGGAGAACCGAAATAGTACTTTGCCTTGATCGTCGCCGGCACCTTCTCGCCCAGCATCACCGGCTTGGTGGGAGCATCGACGCTCACCTCGAACTCGGGCTTCTTGTACTCCTCGACCCGGAACGAACCACCGCCGTGGTTTGTGGCACGAACCTGGTAAACTCCAAGGGCCGCGTCCGAAGACAGCTCGAAAGACCCATCGAAACCGCCGAAGGCGTCGGACTCGAAGCTCCTGGTCAATACCTTCTCGCCCTTCGGATTCTGAATCTCGACAGTGAAGGTCTTGTGCGCGAACTCCGAGGTGTTGGGTTGGTCGTAGCGGGCGTGCGCCACCCAGAACTTGAACCGCACCGGCTGACCGGGGCGATAGACGGGTCGGTCGGTGATCGTGTAGACCTTCACCTGGTCGTAAGCCGGGTCATGGTAACGGCCGCCCCAGATGGGAGCGAACCCGAGATGGGCAAGCCGTCCCTCCGGCGTTCTCGCAGTGCAAAGCCACTGGTAGTGTGCCCTGGCGTTGGCCAGGATGTTCGTGGGAATCAAGACCTGACCGAGGTGGTCGGTTTGCAGCGACAATGCCTTGGTCTCGACATGGTACTCGTTCTTGCCTTCCACTTGCACCATCCGCCAGCCGAAAAGGTCAACGTCCGCCCTGGGTACAGGTTGGCCGGTGCGGGAATCGGCGATGAAGTAGTAGACCTTCTCCGCCATGAATTTCTTGACGATCACCGTGTCGTCGAGGCAGACCATGATGTGGCTGGCATTCCCGCCTTCCATCCGGGCGGTCAGCAGATAGGCCCCGGCCTTCTGCAAGGGCGTGCTCACGGTGATCCGCTTGTCGAGGTGCCCCGAAGGAGGTTCCAGCTCCAGTTCCCAGCGGGCGACGAGGCGTCCCAGGTATTGCTGCTGGTTGAGAGCGACGAGACGGGAACCGACATCGTTGACGTCGATCTGCTGCCAGTCAAGCTGGGGCGGACTGGACGCGATGTACTCCTTGACGTCGCTCAGGAGCTTGGCCAACCGGACCTCGTGGGCCTCGAAGTGAACGCGGCGGCCGTTGCGAAAGTGGAAATCGACCGTCGCTCCCCGACCCGCGGGCTGGGTCATCATCGGCTCGAACTGTCCCCAGGCCCCCAAGATCTGCTGCATCTGCTGGTTCTTGCCACCGCTGGGGTCGCCGTAGACATCCTTGCTCCGTTTCAGGTAGTCAGCCGCCCGGTCGAACTGGCGGCGGTTCTCGAAAATCGACGCGAGCTGAGCGAGGGCGTCTTCGCCATGGCCTGTCTCGGGATCGTCGGCGATCGTTTGGTAGATCTTGATCGGGTTGAACTCGTCCGGCAGCGTGAACCGCTTGATCCCGATCGCGAGCCTTGCGATCGTTTCCTCGTCCTTGAGTGTTTGCAGCGCATGCGGGTCGACGGGCTCGGAGCGGTCATTCTCCGTCAGCCCGAACCGCATCATTCCCCCAAGCGTCTGGGTGCCGAACTGGCTCAGCAGGAAGTTTGCCTGTTCGTAGCGCGCTGTGTTGAGCAGGCCTGGATTGGCTTCGACGGCTTGGGCCAGTGCCCAGCGCCACCGCTCGCCGTCGTTCTTTGCCTGGGCGAAGTCGTGCGGAACGCGGTAATAGACGGGCGTCCCGTCGGCCTCCACGGGTGCCGCTGGCTGCTGGCCGCCCCAGGGCTCGGACGCGGACTCATCATAATCGGGCAGGCTCTCGAGTGGTGTCAGGCTCTGCAGCCGCCACGACTCGCTTGCCTCTCTGTTCGAGAGCAGGGCCCCGGCGAGCGTGAGCAAGTAGCGGCCCGCCCCCGGGCGATCGGGGTTCGACCGCGCGCGATCCAGTCCCTGAACCAGAAGCTGCAAGGCCCGGACCCGATCGCGCTCCAGCACGCTGACGTACCGTTCGCCCCCTCGATGTGGTCCACGATGGAACTTGTCGGCGACGATGAAACCGTAATGCTCCGGATCGTTCAAGTAGGACTGCGCGGCTGCCTCGAGCAACCGCCAGTTGCCCTTGTGGACTTCGATGACCGCCTCGCGGAAC